>JAJFJO010000386.1 GCA_021774015.1 Gammaproteobacteria bacterium | reverse complement strand
GTATCGCTTTAGGCATGCAGGACAATTTAGAAGAGGTGGTTAAGCGATTTGCATTGTTGGCGCAAGAAGTGGGTTTCGATGGTGTTGTGTGTTCTTCGCAAGAAGCGGCGTTATTGCGAGGCGTTGTTGGTAATGACTTTCTGTTGGTGACGCCTGGTATCCGCATGGCGAGTGATCATTCGGACGATCAAAAGCGTATTATGACACCAGAAGCAGCGTTAGAGGCTGGTGTAAACTATATGGTGATTGGCCGATCAATAACGACATCAGATGACCCAGTTGCAACACTTAAGAGTATTTATCACACATGCGGTATTGCTGTGTGAGCCAACCTTTTTCCCCTTGTATTTGCTGATCATTTCGGCTATCTTCCTTATGCCTAGGAGCGATAGGTTTTTTGTAAGGAAATGAATGAATGCGATTTATAGGACTGTGCCTTTTGGCAGCTATCTCTTTATTGATGTCTCAACTTGTCCTGGCTAGTGGTGGTGAAATTTTTTCTGGTTTGGCTTATATAAATCCAGCTGATTTAACCGATGTTAAAAAAGCAGTCTTCACGATTAATGGCACGTTTCTCAATCGTAACTCAACGTTCACGGGTTCTGTTATTGGAACCTCAGGAGTGGTAAAAAATCAATTGCCTAATATATTTCTGCCGGACTTTATGTTGGCGCTACGTTTGTCAAAATATGTGGTGTTAGGAATACGTCGCTCTAATGCCTATAATGTTGTAGCAAGTTACCCCTCCACCTCTTTTGCACGTTTTGGGGCAGTGACTACCAATACAGAAGCGATTAATGATACAGTCGATTTTGGTGTTCAATTATCCAAACGTTTGTCTGTTGGCGCGGGGGTTGATTGGCAACATTTCTCGTTGTTTATTAGCGAAGTGGCTCCACCGCCTGGGCCACTGGAAACACCTGTTGCGATTCGTGGTGATAGTTATGGTGTTGGTTGGCATGCAGGTCTTACGTTTGATATTACACCGATTACTTTTTTGAATGTTATTTATTATTCTAAAATCATGCACAATTTGGTGGGGACGGAAACTATCAATTCTCCGATCGCTGGTCAGCTGATCGTTCCATCAACGGCTGCAGCTTCTTTACCAGCAATTACGGAAATTAATATTGTACAGGTTTTAAGTCACCATTTGTTGATACAAGCGCAGGCGATTTATACGCAGTGGAGCATTCTCAAGTCAATTATTTTAAAATCTACTGCATTTACAGATCCTATTATTTTCAACTACCGTAACACCTGGTATGGCTTGCTTGGGATGCGCTATATCATTAATAAAAAATGGTATTTACAAAGTGCGGTAACGTTTGATGAGACGCCATCCAATTTTCGTGATCGTTCTCTACGCGCTCCTGGCGGTGATGTATTTGGGATTGCTCTTGGGGCTCATTTTCAATTACCTGCTTTTGGTATCGGTGTTGATTATGGGCACGGTTTTGTTGGAAAGCTAAATATTCAAAACAGAACAAAACCAACAGTGCCTATTTTAGGTATTGCTAATGTTAACGGAAATGCGGTTGCCGTGAAAATTACATTTGGTACTTAATTATAATTAAATAATCCTGTAAATAAACGTAAGATATTTAAAAATGCTATTCTATTCTACGAGTGCAGGCTGGAAACCAGCACACCCCAGGTGGTTTTCTTTGTTCTAAGGTTTAATGGATCAAATTAGATGTGGGATAATCCTGCCGGTTATAACCTAACAGTTTTCTTTGGCAATGACACTGATATAATATCGATGATTGCGCAGCCATACCCTGAGGCTTGCCTCGGGACATTTTGGAAAAAGCTTGAAAACCGCAGGTTTTTAATTATTCCAATATCCATTGATATGCGATGTCATGTTCCAGGTGATAGTGCTCTTTTTTTTATGTGACCAATGAATTTTGTTTCATGAATAATTTCGGATGGTATCAAGATCTCGTTGGCGTAGCTTCCTAATGTGTGTTTAACAAGAATATTCATTACAAGATTCTATTTGTAATTCGATATCTACTTTATTAAGTTTTATTCTTACTTTTTAGTTAAAAATTGAATCTACTTTTTTATGGTTGTTATTGATTCGAAAATACTTGTAAGATTTAATTAAATTTTAGCTTACATTCAAAACCAAAAAAGTTGTAAATATTACAAATGGGGGGTAAATAATTTGTCGCAGTAGGTGGGATAATATCGCGCTTTCACAACCTGATAATACGGTCATACTTGACTTCGCTGATGCTACTTGCCATGCGCACCTCTTGTAATTTTTGTTTCTTGTTCGTACGAAAGGACTAATAAATATAGCAAAATTGCTGGGAAATAATTCAAATGACAAAATTTCATATTTTTAGGTTTAAGGATAATAAAACTTTTTCGTTCTTATGTTTAGGCTGGGTTTATAGTGCTGATTAAAAAAACACAGCTATTACAAGTCATAATTGGTGGTGTAAAATGAGTGTTGGTATATGTGGATAAATGGTTTCCTCGATAGTGGCTATCTATGGAACCTTTATATAACTGACTTGAGACTGCATTATGGTTGAGTGTAGGGTTAATGTATTGACCGGGAATCGGTGAAAGCTATGAGTATGTTAGACAAGAAAAACTGCAGGAAATTCAGAAGGTGAGAACTTCTTTAAATCAACAAGTTAAATAAAAATTTGTATGGATAACAAATAAAAAATAGGTGCTTTTAGCCAGGGTTTTTGGAGAATGTCTGGTTTTAACAAGGAAGGCCGAATTTTTTGAACAAATAAAAGCACTCTGAGAAAATAAATAGCGTGTTGCACAAAGCAGCTAGCATTTTTTTCAAAAATATAGTTAGGAGGACTAATGGCAACTTACACACAAACCAATGATAACTCTTGTGGGCCATCATGCTTGATTGTAGCTGATAATGAAAAAAATAATACTGCTATGACTCAAGAAATAGTGATTTATAACCGCATTCAACATTTAAATAACAGGTTTGGAGGCCTATACTGCATGCCACATGAGTTGGCAAATGAGGCAACCCAAATGGGTTTCAATGTGGAGATTGTACTATCTGGAATCATGTTTCCTCGTATTCTAAAAATGCAATATCCAAGAGCGGTTACTGCAGCAAAGAATGCTGGAATTACAGTTAATGAGTGGCGAGGGTGGAGTCCTCGTTATTGGATATCAAGAAATCAATGGGTCTTGATGGTTGTTATTTGTGTTGATGCATGTCCCCTATGGACCGGTAGAGGAGTATGGGGGGCTGGTGGAGGAATTGGCGGTTATTTAGCAAGTGGGCTTGGATACTTGAGAACTGCGGCTGGTGGTGTTGCTGGTGCCTTGGGCGGTCTTGCTCTTACTTCAGCTTGGGAATTACTTAATGGAGTTGGTGTTATTGGCAATGAAAATTTCTCTTTACATTATGTCTTGTATCGAAATGGAAAATTTATGGATCCAGCAACTGGTAGAGATTATTGGCTATTTTCAAGTATGGGAGGAAGACGGAGTTATTATGACACAGGCATATATATTTATCTTACGTAGAACATAGAGTTTTGCCGATGAGGAACCGCTTCCTAAAGCTTGTCACATGCTTTTTTAGATGTGCAAAAGACAGGCTCTTAAGTTTGTAGCACGTATGATGCAAGGATGGTAGAGGTTTAGCCTCCACTTCAGTCTTCTCGATTGATAACAGGCTGTTTTAAAGATAACTTAAAAATTGTAATGGTCGTTTATATCCTAAAAATTCTATCAACCCTATAGCGAAACAGTAATTCTTACTGAGTATCCTCTATAGTGTTTTTTACGGTATTGAAGCCGCATTCTCATCTCCATACACTGGTCTTGTTTCTTAAACTTGATAAGGAGAATTACTATGAAACATTCATTACTACGTATGACTACCATTGCAACGGTTGCTTTGGGTTTATCGTTATCTGCGGGCGCAATTGCTGCGAAAAAAGAAACCCGTCACTATCGATCTGAAACACAGACCCAGGCGCATACTAAAAAAGCAGTTGGGGCTGTGAATATCAACATCGCAGATGCTAGCACACTTGAAACTCTTAAGGGTATCGGGGCTAAAAAGGCGGAGTTGATTGTTGCCTATCGTCAGGAGCATGGTTCATTCAAGAACCTTAACGATTTGACTAAGGTTAAAGGTATCGGTGAGAAATCTCTTGCACGACTACTGAAAAATAACCCAGGTAAAATGACAGCGAGCTAGCTTGAGTAGACTGCAGCAGCAATTCCTAGTGGGGTTGCTGTGATTGCAAGCTATGTGGTCCCTAATAGGGTGCTTTCGAAGTTTGATAAAGTTTGGATCTAGTCAGATGTTCTGGTGTGAGCTGGGCAGAGATTGATCTAATGATTGGATTTTGGGAGCACTCTAACTTTGGTTAAGCGATTAACTCTAGTCGCTCATTCGGGCAATCTATTCGAGCCTTGCAAGGGTAGGGTGACAACGTTATCATGCTTTCTGTCTTTATAGGTGAAAGTATCCAAGCTATGGTTTTTGCTGAACACGATGTTATCAAGAGCGCTTTTATAGCCTTTACTGCAACGCTATTCTGTATTTGGCTGCTAAAACCTATAGCGCTACATATTGGTTTGGTCGATCGCCCTGGTGGCCGTAAATCCCATGAAAACGATGTTCCATTGATTGGTGGTATCGCCATGTTCTTTGGCTTTTGTTTTGCGCTACTCACCTTGCATTTTTCATTGCAACCGTATCGTGGTTTGTTGGCGGGCGGTGGTTTGTTGTTAATGATGGGTGTCGTTGATGATTTCAAAGAGCTTAGTTCAAAGCTTCGATTATTTGGTCAGGTGTTGGCAACGGTCATCTTGATCTCTTGGGGTGGTCATATGATCACCAACTTAGGCAATATCTTATTTGTGGGTGATGTGCATTTATACCAATGGGCTTTTCCGATAACCACGTTTGTGGTAGTGGGCTATCTTAATGCAATGAACATGATCGATGGTCAAGATGGATTGGCTGGGGGCGTGGCTTTGGGTCAAGTGATATTGCTGGGAGCATTGAGTGTTCAATTGCAGCGTTATTCAGATACGTTAATGCTAATGATTCTTGCCGTAATTTTGCTGGTGTTTCTTGGGTTTAACTTACGTTTGCCTTGGCGCAAATCGGCAAGTATTTTTATGGGTGATGCCGGGAGCACGGTTATTGCATTTCTGATTGCTTGGTTTGCCATCGATGTATCGCAAGCTCATATTCATGTGGTGCGCCCCATTAGCATTTTATGGGTGTTGGCATTTCCTTTGTTTGACCTCATTAGCGTCATGTTGCATCGTTTTTTAAATGGTAAACCTGTTTTATCTGCTAGCCGTGATCATTTTCATCATGTCTTGCACGTATATAACATTAATAGTTCACTATCGACCTTGCTATTGTGTGTGTTATCTTTTTCATTAGGATTGATCGGTTTGTTGATGAACGCTTACAATGTTCCAGATGGAATGCAGTTTCTTGGGTTGCTCACGGCATTATTTTTTTATTTGTTGTTGGTGCGTATCGTGAGGCGTTAATAAGGTGGTATTGCATGGAGCAAGACATACAACCTCAAATGTTATTGCGAGCCAACGGCTTAACCTGTCAGCGTAATGAGCGCCTTTTATTTCGCGATGTTAACCTTGTCGTCAATCGCGGTGATGTGGTCCAAATTCTCGGAAAAAACGGTGTTGGTAAAACCAGTTTGTTGCGCTCATTGATAGGGTTATTGCCTGCTCAGCAAGGCGACATATTATGGCAAGGTAAGCCGATCCAAAATAATCTTCCTGACTTTTACCGACATATTTTTTATGTGGGCCATGAGCGTGGTATTAAAGACGATTTGACGGTGTATGAGAATATACAAATGGATGGCCGATATGCAATCCCTAAACATGATGATCTTATAGCGGCGATCACTGCGATGCAGTTAGATGAATATGCAAGACGATTATGTTCTGAGGTATCACAAGGGCAACGACTTCGAGTTGCACTAGCAAAATTATTACTGACAAAAGCTATGCTATGGGTTTTAGATGAGCCACTTGCCGCGTTGGATAGCAAAGGCGTTAATGATGTTGAGCGTTTAATGCAGCGCCATGTCGCGCAGGGTGGGGCGATTGTTTTAAC
>JAJFJO010000385.1 GCA_021774015.1 Gammaproteobacteria bacterium | reverse complement strand
GGGCGTATAGATCGTTCGCAAGTGTTAGTAAAAGCACTGATGTCACCATTGAAAGAAATTGCGGCGTTTGATTATGAATCGGTTGAACATGCACGCGTGGGTAATATTGTAGTTTCCATGCAAGAACTTAAGGCACATTATGCATTGGTAATTAAAACAGATGCCGACAATGGCCAGTCTATAGAGGGTTTGTTTAACACATCACAAATAAGCAAACAGCTGCATCAACGCATTACACCTGCTGCAACCCAGGCACAATCTATTTCCGAACTGCATAAGCGTCACAAGGATTAAGACTACTCCGACCCTGCCCGACGCGACATTCCTTCGGCTTCGATCATGTCGCGCAGCTGTCGCAACGCGTCCAATTGAATTTGGCGCACTCGCTCCCGGGTTAAACCAACCGCTTTACCCACCTGCTCGAGCGTACCTTTCTCATAACTGCCCAAACCAAAACGTCGCAACACCACTTCTTTATAACGATCATCCAATTGATCCAACCAGCGTTCAACATGCTCATGCAACTCAATGTCCTGAATAAGCTGCGAAGGGTCGATGTTATTATCATCAGCCAGTGTATCAGCCAATGACTTTTGACTGTTATGCATAAGAGGAGAATCGATCGACGTGGCATCAGGTGCCAAATTCATCACGCGCCGAATATCTTCTATTGGCTTATCAATCAGTGCAGATATCTCTTCCGCAGTTGGCTTATGATCCAACTCCTGAGTTAATTTTTTTGCAGCGCGCAAATAAATATTCAATTCTTTAATCACATGAATTGGCAACCGCACCGTGCGACTCTGATTCATAATCGCACGTTCAATCGTTTGACGTATCCACCACGTAGCATAGGTTGAAAAACGAAAACCTCGCTCAGGATCAAATTTTTCAACCGCTGTCATTAATCCTAAATTACCTTCCTCAATCAAATCCAAGAAAGCTAAACCACGGTTGCAGTAATGTCGGGCAATTTTAACCACCAATCGTAAGTTACTTTCTATCATCCTAGTACGTGCTTTTTTATTACCTTTAACAACCTGACGCGCCAACTTCAATTCTTCTTTTGCCGTTAAAAGTGATTTAAAACCCAGCTCACGCAAATAAATTTGAGTTGGGTCAACTGACTTAGTCTCTGCCGCCGTTGGCTGCTCATCAGCTAAATCAATCTTGCCTTCTTTCTTCTTCGCTTTATCATTACCACTGTTCGCAAAAATCATGCCATGCTCTTGTGGTGATTTTTTATTATTGCTCGTTACTTTCTTTTTTCGCGGTGCCACAACGCTAACCTCTTTATATATAGTGTTCTATTCATTAAACCACTCATGCGAATTAACGCAAATACCTCATCGGATTAACGGGGCGACCATTTTTCCGTATTTCAAAATGCAACATCGCCCTACCCGAAGTATTCCTACCCATCAAAGCAATGCGTTGACCAGGAACAACGGACTGCCCAACCCTCACCAACGAACGTTGGTTATAAGCATACGCACTGAGATAGCTATTGTTATGCTTAATAATCACTAGGTTACCATAGCCACGCACACCATCTCCACTATAAACCACTATTCCACCCGAAGATGCCCATATTGGCTCACCTAAGCGGCCCGCAATATTAATTCCTTTATTGCCTGCCAGTGTATTTGAAAAACCTTGCACCACACGACCCCAAGCCGGCTTGCGCCACTTAGGAGCTGGCCATACTTTCAAGGCGGGTTTGCGCTTGACTGCTTTTATAGGGCGATACAGTTTTACAACACGCCGTTGTGAGGTTACGGGTTGCAAAATCACCGCTTTAGATGGGCTAGATGCAACCGCTGGTTTTGTTGTGGTGACTTTTGGTGGCGACAAAGAGTACGCTCCATGTGCAACGGTCGTCATTATTAATTTTTCACCGGGGCGAATAGCATACGGAGAGGATAAATTGTTCGCCACTGCAAGCGCGCGATAGTCTAAACCAAAACCCCATGCGATAGAGTATAAAGTATCACCCTTTTTTACAGTGTAAGTACTACCTTTTGCTTTAGGTGATGTCCAGGCATTTGAAACAGGTGCATAAGATACATCGCTGAGACAGCCCGATACCATTAATGAGAAAACCATTATTATGCATACAAAAAAATATCTGCTAACTCGATACATGGCTTGAAGTTAATCCTTTAACCCAACGACCCAACTGCTCAAATGATTCATAATGCGTTAAATCGATACGAAGCGGAGTGATTGACACTCGCTGTTGACGAATCGCATAAAAATCCGTTCCATGACCCGCGTCTTGTTCCGCACCTGCAGGCCCTACCCAATATACCGGATGACCACGTGGGTCAATTTGACGAATAGTAGGTTCAGCACAGTGACGAGTGCCTAATCGCGTTACCTCAAATCCGGCCAACTCCGAATAAGGAACATCAGGAACATTCACATTTAAAATAGTACTCGCAGGTAAATTATCTTCCAACAGATGATCCACCAACGAGCGCACCACCTTAGCAGCGGTCTCATAATTTTTATGTTCTTCACCCGCCAAAGATACGGCAATTGCGGGCAAACCTAGAAAGCGCCCTTCCATCGCAGCAGCCACAGTGCCAGAGTACCAGACATCATCACCCAAGTTGGAACCCGCATTAATACCTGTCACCACCATATCCGGCGTTTCATCCAGCAAACCAGTTATAGCAACGTGAACACAGTCTGTGGGCGTGCCTTCAACACTCACCATCCCATTTTCAAGATGTTTCACATGCAAAGGCGCGCTTAATGTTAGTGAGTTGCTTGCGCCACTTCGGTTGCGATCAGGCGCAACTGTGTCTAAATGTGCAATACTGGAAAGCTCATCGCGCAGAGTCGATAACCCTTTCGCATACACACCGTCATCGTTGGATAATAAAATTCGAATCATAAGGTCTCAGTTCTGCTCTTTTATAGAATAAGCATTTGATTATAGCAGAAAAAATGGTGGGACCGGAAGCGCAAGTGAGTGTAGGGTGTAAGATATAATTAAAATTGCTGCCGCATTAAAGCCCTATTGATAAAATACAAATCACATAACACACACTATTTGCAGGTTTCTCCAGGCACTCTTTTAAAGCCAACATGGATAAGGTCTTTTTTCTGGTAAAGTTTGTAAACCCCACTTTCATTAAGTCGACGGGCACTTGCTTTCTCATTTAGTACATAAGTAAAGTAAAGGTCGGTCCCCTTTGGAATAGTGTGTGTTACTGAATCTAAGCCATCAGTAATCCCTTCAGTGTTACACTTATCTCCATTAAGCTCAGATTTAAGGCACACTCTTAGAACAGCAAAAGGCAGATCATTACGCATACAGACTTTTATTTTATCTTTTGCATAAGCAGTATTAACTACAAAGGTGAGCAGCAACAGTAGAGTCAATAGAAATTTATTCATAGCAATACCTCTCAGCAAGTCAGTTTATCAAGAGTAATAGATTTCCACATATAAGGCCGTTTTGCAACACCCAAATAAGATGGCCTGCCATCAATCGTAAGCGCTTACTTAACCTTGATCTTGACATTGACTGCATCAGAGCATGCGACATTAGCGGGCACTCAAATACGTCTAATCGGACCAGAAAAAGGTATAAATCTGCCGTCACTGCACTCAAAACCACCATAAGCATTAGCACCAGCACCAGCACCAGCACCAGCACCAACAGCAGTAGCATTTGCAGCAGCAGTAGCATCTGCAGCAGTAGCAGCAGCATCTACAGCAGCTGCAGCAGCTTTTTCTACCGCAAGCACATCAGACTCAGCTTCTGTCTTAATACGCAGCAGAAACCAAGCAACTCGACTAGTAATACCGCGACATACATCTGGGTTTTTCTTGATATCCTCAATAAGGCCTAAAAGCGCAACCGGTGAATCATTAAAACCCTTCAATCGATTCAGCGCATCAAGCTTAACTCTCTTCAAGGACGCCGTCCTAAGGAATAAAGAAAAAAAGTTATCTTTTTCAGCCTCTAACGCCGCAATCAACTTCTGCAATTCACATTTGTGCGCCTCACTCAGCCCATGCTTGTACTTAGGGTTATTATGCCGTAGCTTTTTTGATTGGGTATTTGCGAACGAATTAAGCTGGGTTGCAAATTTGTTGTCCGCATGAGGATACTTACTGCTCTCTAGAATCTCCACGCAATCAATATCCCGCATTTCTACAGTATAATCTCGCCAAAGGTGAGGGAATTTTTTGTCTTCCCTCTTCCCCAAAGATTCACTCGGCAGCGAAGCAGTAACAATCACTCTCTCAACCGCATGGAAGGGTTTAAGACCCGCACGGTACTTTCGGTCATCGAGAGTTAAATCGAGCCAAAGCTGCTTTTCATCATCACAATAGTCTTCCAGATCAGCCCTGCTTTGGACAAAAACATATGGCCTCTCAAGATACTCATCACGAACGCTACTTAAGGCCATCTTAGTAGCTACCCTGGCAACCGCATCAAAATCAAACTTAATAGAGTCAGGATCAGGATCCATACAAAGCTCGAGTCCTTCATGTGATACAGTATGTGGAATAATTTGTCCATAATAACCAACTGTATTCTCCCTAACTATCGGCACTGGAATTCTAACAATGTATTTTTCAGACATACCTCTCCCCCAATTTCAGCTTGACTACTGGATCAAATAACGCAAGCTATAATACCCAATAACTCCAAAATAACAAGCATATTCTATACAGTTAGCTAGCTTTGCAACAAAACCACAACATGTGCTGACAGCCCTTCACCTCTACCAATCCAACCCATCTTTTCATTTGTAGTGGCTTTAACATTCACACAATCAATGGGCAGTTGTAGTAATTCAGCAATGGTATTGCGCATAACAGGAATATGTTGTGCTAAACGCGGCGCTTCAAGAATAACTGTCGCATCGACATTATTAATTGAATATTTTTTTTCACTGAGTAAATTAATCGTATGCGTAACAAACATATCGCTAGACGCATTGGCAAACTGAGGATCAGTGTCAGGAAAGTGTTGGCCAATGTCACCTAATGCTGCAGCGCCTAACAGCGCATCCACTAATGCATGCAACAATACATCACCATCGGAATGTGCGCGTACGCCTTTATTATGTGGAACACGCACCCCGCCGATCATGACATGATCGCCTTTTGCAAATGCATGACTGTCGATACCAAACCCTATTCTCATTTAAACAACTCCGCCAGTTTTAAATCTTCAGCTGTGGTAATTTTAATATTACGAGGACTACCCATCACCATCAATGGTGTCTCACCATTTTGCTCTAACGCAGAAGATTCATCAGTAATCTCTCGCTGCTCTTTAACCGCATTCTGCAAAGCATCATACAATTTTTTAAATCGAAAACACTGCGGCGTTTGCGCGCACCAGGCGTGCTCTCGTGATAAAGTTGCTGCAATATCGCCGTTTTGATTAACCTGCTTAAGCGTATCATTCATCGGCACACCCAAAATACCACCCACCGTATGATGCTTTGTACGCTGAATTAAATGCTCTATAGAATCAAGAGAAACACAAGGACGCACTGCATCATGCACCAACACAAAATCATCATCCTGCGCTAACCCACACAACTCTTTCAGCCCATTTAAAACAGATTGAGCAC
>JAJFJO010000384.1 GCA_021774015.1 Gammaproteobacteria bacterium | reverse complement strand
CGTTACCGGCTCGGCGTATCACTCAGCTGTTAGATCAAGTTGCAAGCGCACGCGGTTAATGGACCTGAAAATATATCAAAGCAATTTAAAGCATGGGCAAAAGAACATGCGGTAGAGGTGATATACATTCAGCCAGGAAAGCCTGCGCAAAACGCTTATATTGAGCGTTTTAACAGGACCTATCGTGAATCAATTTTAGATCAATATCTATTTGTATCAATTGAGCATGTACAGGAATTGACTGACAGATGGGTTAACCACTACAACACTGAGCGTCCACATCAGTCACTAGCTGGCTTACCGCCAATTGTGTTTAGCAACAAAATGAGACAGGAAAACTCTCGATTAAACTGAGGGCATTAATGGGGGCTTTACAATTCCTCTTAATGTTATAAAGTGAATTATTTATCTACTCTGGGTACAATGTTTCCGGAAATTTCCGGAAATTTCCGGAAATCCAGCATGAACTCATTTTATTAGCTTCCATGTCGTTCCACTTCCCTCACCACGTCGAGATACATAGTTTTGTTTTTCTAAATGAGCTAAATCATTTCTGAGGGTGCGGTCGGTTGGAGGAGCTTTCATACTTTCTTTTATTTTTGTTGTTGTGCATTCTCCAAGAGCTGCCATTATTGTTAATATTTCTTTTTGTCGTAGCTTAAGGTCATCTTTTTGTCCTCTTTGTGGATTTTTATAAAACTGCACCACAAACGTAGTACCTCGCTCTATATATTGAGGATCAGGTGAGCCAATTGCTCGGCACTCTTCAATCATTTCTTGTGTTCCAGTTCCAACAGATTCAATCAGGCCTCGCTTATATAAAACATGAGTAATTTTTGAGTTCCTTGGAAAAGATTCATGTGTTTTCTTTAATTCTTCCAGTGTTATTCCTGATGGCAGAGTTCCATGACTTGTGATTTCCAGCCTGTCCTCATACATCATAAAACTTATTGAGCCACCTTGGATTCTATAATCCCTATGGCAGATGGCATTCACTATGGCTTCACGAATAGCACGAAGAGAATATTCTGGGTAATCTTCTCGTGCGATTTTACCAGGAATAAATTCGCTAGAAATAGACATGTGCCTCATTAAGAAAGTTTCTATTTCCTCCAAAAGAACAAATGCATTTCCATAGATTCGCTTGCTGTCTAAAATTTCTCTTTTAGTTAGTCCTTTAAAATAGGCCAACCGTAATAAACTTTGAGGGTAATATGCTTGCGCATTTTTGCAAAATAATATACCTATTGCATTGGTTAGCGCACTATTTTTTAATAAGCCGAGTGCTTGTAAAGCAGATTTAATATTCGTTGTTGCAAATTTCGCTTTTGTACGGCCTCTTTTAATGCTTTCCTCTAAAGTGGTGATAATTTCAGTTTCATCTAGATCTTCTAAAGCTAGATCAGCGGCTGGTTCTGAGTCCCAAGGCTGCAATTTATTAGCTTTATCTAGTAATAGCTGTTGATATTGTTGCTGAGGCATAGGTCTAGTAGAAGATCCTATTCGCCAGAAAGGCTTACCATCAAAGGCATAAGGAACTGATGAAAAATTGGGAGTCGCCGTCAATTTTATAACATAAGTATTATTCTTTATTAATACATATTCAACATTAGTAGGTGCTGGCGGTTCAAGCTTTATAATTTTATTGGAAATTTCTAAGCTTGTTTGATCTGTAACTTCCTGCCCAACAATACGGCCATCATCTTTTACACCGACAAGAACCGTTCCACCCTTAGCATTTAAAAAAGCGCACAAAGTTTCAAAAATAGATTTTAGCTTGGCCGTAGAAGTTTTAAATTCTAAGGTTTCTGACTCACCTTGATGAATCAATTTTTCTAGCTCATTCAAATTCATTACTTATATCCATTACATCAAACAGTGGTTTTGACAGCATTATTATACTCAACGCCAATAATTACACTTTAAACTCAATCAATACACAAAACAGCGACGCCCAACCCAATGATGCCTGTGATCATCAAGCCTTCATAAAATGCTTTGTTGAAATGTAGCAAACTCTGATCAGCACCCAGGCTATGTGCAATGGTACCGCCAATGGTGAGAGCAAGAAATGGCAGGAGTAATCCACGCGTTGCTGATTTTATGATTTGAATCGCAGCAAATATCTCGATACCCATAGCAAAATAGCTTTGATATTTTCCAAAGCCTGTTACATTAACTTCATCAAATATATAAAACAAAGCGATACCAGCGATCAATAAAGCAATAATGTTGCCAATAATAGGCCGTACAGAAAACATACCCCGTACTCTGTCTAAGAAAAGTTTTAGAGAGTGGGGCTTATCACGTTGTGATTTTAGGATGGTATCGATATCAGGCAGTTGCATCAACTTGTCGGACTCATTCGATGTATTAGCGGCTTTATGAGTGATATCCTGTAGATCACGCTTTAGTTGATTATATTCAGCCTGACGTTTAGCACCTTGAATTTCTGCCCTGATGCGTGCTAAGTCTTCTTCACTTGGTGGTAGGGTTACTGTTTGCATTGTAATCTTCTCCATATCCCATAAATGCGGCTTGCCCAATAGATTGGTAGAGGGCCTT
This sequence comes from Gammaproteobacteria bacterium, assembly GCA_021774015.1. Classification (GTDB taxonomy): domain Bacteria; phylum Pseudomonadota; class Gammaproteobacteria; order Coxiellales; family Coxiellaceae; genus JAJFJO01. Next base: position 2,037 of record JAJFJO010000384.1, on the reverse strand, counting down.
TGAACCAGGTTCATTATCGATGGCTTCCTTTATTCGAATCAGCGCCCCTAGAATAATATCTTTGGGCATATCATCTAGCTTTGCTTTTACCACAAGCCCGCCAAACTCAATTTTCTTGCGCGTGTCGGCTTTACGTTGTTTGATTTTTTCACGAGCCAACTGGCGCTCAAGACGGGCGATCATCTGTTCTTGTTGTATAATTTTACTATTGCTCATTGGGCAGTTCTTTTGATAGCTTGGCAAATACAGAGTCCAAAGTAGCATTGTCATAGCGATCTAAGCCATACTTGGCAGCCAGTTTTCCAATCTCTACATGGCGCTTAGCCTGCAGACGAACTAAATCCTTTTTAGCTTTCTCTATTTTTTCAAGCAATTTGTCTTGTTTTTCCCTTAAGCTCATTTTTTGCTTTTCTTGCTTTTCTCGCTTGCCTCTCATTTCTTGTTTTTCTTTAACGCTCAAGATCTTCTGAGATTTCTGTATTTTTTCTGATGGCGTTTTTGGCATGGAAAACTGTTCCTATATGTCGTCTAAAATCATTAACAAACGATATAGTATTTTATTATAAATGAAACTATTTAGCAATCAATACAACGAATTTTTATAAATATATTAATAATGAAAACCTTAAATATCCCTTATCGAGCGAAGCGAGATAATCGAAAGGGCGCAATGTGCAAACTTGCGTTTGTTTTTTATTTTGTGTAGAGTTGTTCGTTATGGCAATAGCGTTTTCACGAATATCGTATCATTCAAGAAGTCACGGTCACAGCGCCGTGGCAGGTGCTGCCTATCGCGCCGGTGTCGCTCTCTATGATGAACGAACCGGTGAACACCATGATTTTAAAAACAGAAATGATGTCGCCTACGCACAAATCATGCTCCCAGAAGGTGCTAGCAACCATTTCAAAGATCGTGAATTCTTGTGGAATACTGTCGAGCGAGCGGAAACTAGAAAAAATTCTCAAGTCGCTAAAGATATTATTCTTGCCCTACCCCGAGACCTGGATTTATCCCATCATATTGAACTTGCCCGCAACTTTGCGCACACCCATTTTGTACGTCATGGGCTAGTTGCCGATGTCGCTATTCACGATCACAGTGATGGCAACCCTCATGCGCATATTTATGTGACAACACGTCGGCTACACGGCAATCGATTCGATAAATACAAAGCACGGGATTTGGAGCCAGATGTCGTTCGTGGTCGTGTGGTTGATCCCCAATTTTGGGGTGAACAGTGGCGGGGATTTCAAAATCAATATTTCATTGAGAATAAACTGGATCTAGTTGTAGATGCTAATCATATCCTATCACAGCGCCATGAAGGTCGAGTTCGCGACAAAGCTAATCATTACATTAAAGAAGATAACCAACTGAGGCGTCAGGCCAGCATAGAGATTGCGGTGAATGATCCTGACAGCGTGCTAAATCTTCTGGGCACCACACACGCCGTGTTTAGCGAACGGGATATCGCTTTATTAATCTACAAAAACACCGATACAAAAGAGGACTATGATACCGCCCTAGTGCGCTTAAAAGCCCACCGTGATCTTATTGTGTTGGGGCCTGGTGAGGATGGGCGTGATCGTTATACCACACGTGCCAACTATCAACGTGAAGCGTCCATGGCAGAACAGGCACACCACTTAAATGTCACCAAAGGACATCGTGTTAATGCCGGATTAGTGGATAAAGCGGCGCGTGAGTTTGGACTCAACGCAGAACAACAGGATGCGTTATCGACTATTGCCCATAGCGGTGATATCTGTACTGTTGTTGGACGTGCAGGCACTGGCAAGTCTTATATGATGCGTGCCGCCAAATACATGTGGGGTGCTAGTGGTTATCGAGTCCGTGGCATGGCAGTGTCAGGGATTGCGGCTAAAGGTTTAGAGGCGGACTCTCAGATCCCTTCCAGCACCATCCACTCTATCAAGATGCAACTGGCCTTTGGCAGTCTAAAATTGGATACCAATGATGTGCTCGTGATGGATGAAGCCGGTATGACTAACTTGCATGACTTAGCATCGATTGTC
>JAJFJO010000383.1 GCA_021774015.1 Gammaproteobacteria bacterium | reverse complement strand
ACGGGTTTGTTGATAGACTCGTATTTTTCTGCGACAAAAATAGCGTGGATATTAAATCATGTAGAAGGTGCCTTTGAGCGTGCTAAAAAAGGTGAACTAGCATTTGGAACCATCGATACTCTTTTAATATGGCGCTTAACGGGAGGAGTAGTGCATGCCACTGACGCAACCAATGCATCGCGTACATTATTATTTAATATTCGTACGCAGCAATGGGATGATGAGCTGCTGGCTATTTTTCGGATTCCAAAAGCACTACTGCCAGAGGTTAAAGACAGCAATGCTAATTTTGGTTGTTGTGATGACGCATTGTTAGGCCACGCTATTCCGATTACAGGTGCGCTTGGCGATCAACAAGCGGCTACGGTAGGACAGGCGTGTTTCAAACCCGGTATGATTAAAAGCACCTATGGCACAGGTTGTTTTGTGTTATTAAATACGGGTGACAAGATTGTTCAATCTAAGCATCGCTTGCTTTCGACCATAGCATATAGGATCAATGACAAAGCGACTTATGGCTTAGAAGGTAGCATTTTTAATGCGGGCACACCCATTGAATGGTTGCGGGATTCTCTGCATGTGTTTGAAAAAGCGAGTGAGACTGAGGCACTTGCCAGTAGTGTCACTACTAATAACGGCACGTATTTTGTACCGGCATTTACAGGTTTAGGTGCTCCTCACTGGGACCCCAGCGCACGTGGGTCAATTCTGGGGTTGACGCGTGATAGTAGCATTGCGCATATTGTTCGTGCTGCATTAGAAGCGGTGTGTTATCAAACGAATGATTTAATACAAACGATGGTTGCTGATTGTGGTGAAGCCATAACGCGTTTGCGAGTGGATGGTGGTATGGTTGCTAATGGTTGGCTGCTGCAGTTTTTAAGCGATATATTAACATTACCAATCGAGCGCCCAACCTGCATTGAAACCAGTGCATTGGGCGCAGCCTATATGGCAGGTTTAGGTGTAGGTATGTATAAAAACCTAGATGAGATTGCTCAACTATGGGAACAAGATCGCGTGTTTCAGCCTATGATGCCAGCGGATGAGCGTAAGCGTTACTCTGAAGGGTGGCAAAAAGCCATAGCGCAGGTGCTTCAACCTAAAGAACGCAGTTGAATTACGTTCCCCAGCGCAACATTTTGATTCATCTAGCTATCTCAAAGTTAACTGATCACTTCGCCTTTGCGCAATGTGAACACCTCGAAACCATCTTCTGTGACAGTCAGCGTGTGCTCCCATTGTGCAGATAATTTACGGTCCTTGGTTACCACGGTCCAGTCATCATTGAGTAATTTTACATGGCGTTTGCCTAGATTGATCATTGGCTCAATGGTAAAGGTCATGCCAGCCTCAAGTTCCAGCCCAGTGCCGTGCTTGCCATAGTGCAAAACCTGTGGATCTTCGTGAAATACGCGGCCGATACCGTGACCACAGTATTCACGTACGACAGAGTATCGATTTTTCTCAGCATGCTCCTGAATGGCTGCACCAATATCGCCTAATCGTGTGCCGGGTTTTACCAGCTGTATCCCTTTGTAAAGACACTCTTGAGTAACCTTGATTAAATTTTCAGCAAATGGGGCTACCTTGCCGACGGTGAACATCTTGCTGGTGTCACCATGGAAATCATCTTTGATAACAGTCACATCGATATTAATGATGTCGCCATCTTTGAGTTTTTTATCGCTGGGAATGCCATGGCAAACAACGTAATTGATTGATGTACATATGGATTTTGGGAAACCATGGTAATTCAATGGGGCTGGAATGGCCTGCTGCGTTTCGGTAATATACTCATGGCAGATTCTATCCAGTTCTTCAGTCGTAACACCAAGTTTAACGTAAGGCTCTATCATATCGAGAACCTCAGCCGCAAGTTTGCCCGCGACCCGCATTTTTTCTATCTCTTCAGGTGTCTTAATCGTGATAGCCATATGCCCCTCAGTTATTATGCAGTACCTCAAAGGGGTCTGCTGGTTGTTGTTCCGCTCTACCTATGGTATAAAGCAACGCTGTCATCATACCAGACTGTTTCTGAAACGCCATCTTTGAGATGTGCTTTCAATTCAAAGGGGTATGATATTTTTTGTTATTTAAATACACACACGTGTCGACACGTTGTTATGGGTGCCTTTTAAGGTTTAACAATGGGACATGTGGAGGCTCAACCCGGAGAGGAAACTATGAAAAATATTTCTATGCGTCAGTTATTAGAAGCAGGCGTACATTTTGGACACCAAGCGCGTTTTTGGAACCCTAAAATGGGTCCTTATATTTTTGGACTACATCAAAAAATTCATATCATTAATTTAGAAGAGACATTGCCACGATTTCGTGATGCTGTGCGCTATATTGGTCAAATTGCTGCTAATCGTGGCAAGGTGATGTTTGTCGGCACTAAGTTTGCGGCGCGTGACATTGTACGTGAAGAAGCAACTCGTTGTGGCATGCCTTATGTTAATCACCGTTGGTTGGGTGGTATGTTGACGAATTATAAAACGATTCGTCAATCGATTAAGCGCTTAAAAGAATTAGAGGCGATGCTGGAAAGTGAAGATGCATTGATTGGTAAAACAAAAAAAGAATTATTAACTCTAACACGTGAGAAAGATAAATTATCGGCATGTCTTGAAGGTATTAAAAACATGGGTGGCCTGCCGGATGCTTTGTTTGTGATTGATGTTAAAAACGAAAAAATCGCTATTCAAGAAGCGAATCGTTTAGGGATTCCTGTTATCGGTATCGTAGATACCAACTCAGATCCGGATAATATCGATTTCATGATTCCAGGAAATGATGATGCGTTACGCTCCATTCGTTTTTATTGCAATATGATTGCTGAAACGGTTATAGAAGAGCGTGGCGTGGTTGAAGTAGAAGCACCAAAGAAAGCGAAAACTGCAGAAGCTCCTAAAGTTCCCGTTAAAAAGAAAGTCGTTAAGAAACAAGCGGCTGGTGAAGCAGTAACTGAAACCGGGGAAAATGTTGATGAAGTGGCTGTAGCGCCTGCTAAAAAGAAAGCATCCGCTAAGGAAAAAGCGCCTGCAAAGAAAAAGCCTGCGGTTAAAAAAGTGGCGGCAAAGAAAAAGCCAGCTGCTAAAAAGAAAGTAGCCGCTAAAGCAGAGGGTGTTGAAGCTAAGGCTTCAAATATTGATATCGCGGCAGGTGCCGAAAAAACAGTAGAAGAATAGGGGGAGTTGATTATGTCAATTACAGCAGCAATGGTAAAAGAACTACGTGAGCGAACAGGCTCAGGTATGATGGAGTGCAAAAAAGCACTGGTTGAAACTAATGGTGACATGGAAGCAGCAATTGAAGCGATGCGTAAAAGTGGTCAAGCAAAGGCAGCAAAACGCGCTGCTCGTGTGACTGCTGAAGGTGTTGTTCGTATTGCAGTGAGTGATGACAATAAAACCGCATATATGGTTGAAGTTAATAGTCAAACTGATTTTGTTGCACGAGAAGATCAGTTTAAACATTTTTCTGATAGTGTGGTACAACGTGGTTTAGCTCTTGAAGCGAGTGACGCAGATAGCTTGCTTGCAAGCCCTGCGGTCGAGGGTGACGCTAAAACGTTTGAGCAAGTGCGTGTTGGCTTGGTCACAAAAATTGGTGAAAATATTAATTTGCGACGTACAGCACTGTTAAAATCAACCGGTGTGGTTGGTGCTTATTGCCACGGCGATCGTATCGGTGTAATGGTAGCTATCAATACAGACTCTACAGAACTGGCGCGTGATATTGCTATGCATATTGCGGCATCTAACCCACAAGCGGTTGATGAAAGTGGTGTGTCTGCTGAATTTCTT
>JAJFJO010000382.1 GCA_021774015.1 Gammaproteobacteria bacterium | reverse complement strand
GATAAACTTAATGCTGTCGGGCGCTCTGGCATAAATAATTGCTCTTGCCCCGCTTTTCGCGCAGGGCCTTTTGCTACCGCTAATAGCTGCACTCCACTCACCTGCAACTCTTCAAGTACCTTTATACCCTGCTGCAACTGTCCCTTACCGCCATCGATCATAATAATATCTGGCAAGTCTTTGCCCGCCTCTTTTAAGCGCGTATAACGGCGCAACAATGCCTGATGCATCGCGGCATAGTCATCACCCGCCGTCACACTTTTTATATTAAAACGCCGGTAATCTTTGTTCGCAGGTCCATCGGGATCAAAGACCACACAAGAAGCAACAGTACCCTCTCCCATCGTGTGACTGATATCAAAACATTCGATGCGTGAAATAGGGTTTGGAAGTTTCAGTGCTTTTTGCAGCGCTTCAAGCTTATCTAAATGCCCTTTCTTTTGAAGCAAGTGCTGACCTAATGCAAACTCAGCATTATGTGTCGCGATAGTTTGCCAACGCTTATAGCGCTCTAATCTACGATCAGTAATATGGATTTTTTTATCCAAATGTTGCTGCAGCGCTTCTTGCATCCAAGCGCGATCAGCTAGCGCACTACTCACCACGATACGCTGCACAACGGCATCACCACGCATAGGACTTAAATAATACTGCGGAATAAATTCACTAAGCACAGATTCAATATCAGCATCATAAGGAATTTTTGGATAAAAATTACGGTTACCAATCAAACGTCCTGCACGTACAAACACAATAGACACCGCTGCTTTACCGTGTTTAATCGCAGCAGCGATAATATCAACATCACCTTTATCGCCAGTAATAAATTGCTTGGTTTGCAGTTTACGCAACACTGCGACATTATCACGATAGTGCGCCGCCAACTCATATTCTTGGTCAGCAGAAGCTTGTTCCATTTTAGCAAGCAAATCATTAATGATAGTTTTATTACTACCCTCCAAAAACAATACCGCATGTTTCACTTGATCCGCATAGTCTTCTTTGCTCACCTTGTTGACACAGGGGGCTGTGCAACGTTTGATTTGATACTGCAAACACGGGCGCGTGCGATTGCTAAAAAAACTATCGCTACATTGGCGCAACTTAAAAAGCTTTTGCACCAAAGCCAAGTTTTCACGCACTGAGCCTGCACTAGGATAAGGACCAAAATAACGCCCTTTTTTTGTTTTAGCACCACGGTAAAAATCCATGCGTGGAAAATCTTGATACGTCGACAAATAGAGATACGGGTATGATTTATCATCGCGCAATAACACGTTGTAGCGTGGGTGGTGTTTTTTAATGAGATTGGATTCTAGTAATAACGCTTCATTTTCACTGTTGGTAATGGTTACTTCAAAATCTACAACCTGCTCCATCAGTCTTTGCGTTTTAACGGTATCTAAATTTTTACGAAAATAACTGCCGACGCGTTTCTTTAAATTTTTTGCTTTGCCGACATAAAGAATATGACCGCTAGTATCCAACATGCGATACACGCCAGGACGAGAAGTAAGATTTTTGACTTTAAGCTGCAGATCCATAAAGGACATTATGCGGGTTTTACACGCTTATGTCATTCAGCTAAGAACCGGCTTACATCTCCCCTGCAGGATCAGTCGCCTCTTCAGATTCAATTAAGCCATGACGCATCGCTAACAAAGTCAATTCAACATCATTCTTAACTTTTAGCTTTTCGAAAATACGGTAACGATAACTATTTACCGTCTTAGGACTAAGACACAGTTTATCTGCGATATCTTGCACTTTCATACCCATAGTAATCATGAGCATCACTTGCAACTCACGTTCTGACAACTGTTCAAAAGGAGATTCATTGCTATCGGTCACATGCTTGAAAGCAAGACGACTTGCAATTTCGGGGCTGATATAACGCTGACCTGAATGTACCGCTCGAATTGCTTGTATCATTTCATCCATCGTAGCACCCTTGGTCAGATAACCGGATGCACCCACTTGCAATAAACGTGCGGGGTATAAATCATTGTTACAAATAGTGACAATAAGAACTTTAATATCAGGATCAATGCGGAGCAGTTTACGCGTAGCTTCAAAACCACCAATACCCGGCATCTTAACATCCATTAAAACGACATGAGGCTTCACTTGCCTACCTAGTTTCACAGCCTCTTCGCCAGTACGCGCCTCAGCAATCACCTTAATACCTGTGATATCGTCGAGTATCCGCTTGATACCAGTACGAACCAAATCATGGTCATCAACTAACATGACGTTTATCACTATAGTAACCTCACTTTAAAAAGACCAAGCTTGCTATCCTTAGCGCAACTTAATCAAACATACTTTTCAGCCTTCCAGGCTAGTTTCGTCTTTACTTTAATTTGGCGGAGAGACAGGGATTCGAACCCTGGGAGGGGGATTACCCCTCAACGGTTTTCAAGACCGCCGCATTCAACCGCTCTGCCATCTCTCCGTTCTATTGAGCGTGTGCGAGATGTAGTATATCTCCTATCAGCCAAAAATAGAAATACTTTACCATTTCTTGTTATAATGCCCCTACATTCACAAAAATGGAGAAAATAATGCGCCAACAAGATACAAGCATCACCCGTTCATATGAGTCTTCCCTAGCAATGAACCGGGTATTGCGGAACACCTACCTACTGCTCAGCCTAACGCTACTATTCAGTTCCGCGACTGCTGGCTATGCGATCATGTCAAATGCTAAGCCAATGAGCTTCATTATACTGTTAGTTGGTATGTTTGGGCTCTACTTCCTTACTATGGCGTTACGTAACAGTGCCTGGGGTATATTAGCCATATTCGCTTATACCGGCTTTATGGGCTATGTTATTGGACCCGTGATTAATATGTATATACATGGGTTTAGCAATGGCTCTCAAATTGTTATGACAGCTTTAGGCGCTACTGGGATGATTTTTCTAGGGTTATCAGCGTATGTGCTGGTTACTCGTAAAGATTTTAACTATCTAGGCGGCTTTATTGCTATTGCGGCGATCACTGCTTTCCTAGCGATGTTAGCCAATATCTTCTTGCAACTGCCTATGTTACAGCTAATTATATCAAGTGCTTTTGCTTTAATTTCATCAGGTTACATCCTATATACAACGAGTCAGATTATAAAAGGTGGGGAAACCAACTATCTAATGGCCACGATAGTCCTTTATATATCTATCTTTAACTTATTTACCAGCTTGCTGCAGATTCTTGGGGCTCTTGCCGGTAATCGTAATTAATTCAATGAGTTAAATGATTTATTTGCGCGCCCCACAACTATTCAGGCGCCATGTCACCCTGAAATTAAGACGTTCTTCACGAGCTTGCGAGTGTTAGAACGTCTTAATATTCAGGATCTACAGCTATAAAACCCTTGATCCCGGCTCCAGTAATAAATAGGGCGCTTCACGCGATTTCCCGAATGACATGCTGGTTAGCCACCCCCCTTTGGACGGGTGATGACTTTGCGGGGGCTTTCGGGACCAATCAAACCTCATCCTGAAATTGACATTTTAAGTCAAAAACCCCATTTTTCTCATTAAGATCTCATTGATTAACTCCGAAAACATCTCTAACTATTTGATTTCTATTGGTATGTACTTTATGTACATTTAAGCTGGTATTTTTATAAACAGTCCTGTATAGTGACGCTTGTGAGTGAGGAGGACATAGTCTTTTTGAATGGATTTCACTATGTTCAATAAAGTAAGAAAATTAAAATAACGTTGAGGTGAAAAATGAAATTACGTTCTAAATCCATACTATCTGTTGCATTATGTTGTTTGCCTATTGCATTTGCTGCTGCCAGCACTATGCCAATAAATACCAATAAAGTATCGGGTATTGATACAAGCAACATCCAAAACCTGATTAATAACAAACAAGGCCTATCGCCAAAATTGTTACAAGATGGTTTAAAAGCTTTCAAATGGGCTAAGGCTCATGGTCAAGTTAAAAAGAATATTTTAACCATCGTTAATCTAGGTAAAGACTCAAAATACAAACGTCTTTGGGTAATCAACCTGAATAACGATACCATTATGGCTCATACTCTAGTGGCTCAAGGTAAAAATAGTGGTCTTTTTAAAGGCACCCGTTTTTCTAATCGCAGAGGCTCTGATCAATCTAGCTTAGGTGTGTATGTCACTGCCAACCGCTATTATGGTCATGACGGTTACTCTCTACGCTTAAAAGGTTTAGAAGCTGGCATTAATAGCAATGCGATGGTACGTGATGTTGTGATGCACCCTGCTTGGTATGTCAGTGAATCATTCGCTCATTCGCATGGTCGTGTAGGTCGTAGCTGGGGTTGTTTCGCATTATCAAAAACTGAGGCTCCAAAAGTCATCAATATTGTGAAAAATGGTAGTGTCATCTTTGCTTATGCGCCACAAGAACAAAGTGACCCGATCTTACAAACAACATCTGTATAAGATCAGTTAAACATTTTCTGGTTAAGCCCTGAGTAATTTTGTTGCTCAGGGCTTTTTTGTTTCAGAAAACGCTGACTAGCCGCAACCCCCCGCTTATGATTAAATAACCTTTATGAATTACGAAACAGATATACTCATCTTTGACTCTGGCGTGGGTGGCCTAAGCATTCTCACTGAGGTACAAAGACGTCTGCCACAAGCGCGACTGCTATTTGCATCAGACAACGCAGCCTATCCCTATGGCACAAAGCCAGAAGATGAGCTTATCTCCAGAGTTGATATTGTCATTCAATCACTAATCAGCCGCTATCAACCTAAAATTATTATTGTCGCCTGCAATTCAGCCAGCACGGTGTGTCTGGCTCATTTACGTCAGACCATCGACATCCCGATTATCGGTGTTGTACCTGCAATAAAACCCGCAGCGCAACTATCCAGCACAAAGACCATTGGATTATTAGCCACCCCAGCTACCATCCAGCGCACATACACGCAAACCTTAATCGATAACTATGCTCCAGATTGCAATGTGATTAAAGTCGGTTCGAGTGCGTTAGTGGATATTGCGGAAGCTAAACTATCTGAATGTGATATCAATTGGAGCGAACTTGAAAATATTCTACATCCTTTTAACAAAAACAATGACATTGATACACTCGTTTTAGGATGCACGCACTTTCCTTTATTGTGCGAAGAGATTTCAAGAGCACTCGATAAAGAGATAACACTTATAGATTCAGGTGCTGCTATCGCACAGCAAGTGGAAAGAATCATTAACGAACATTCAATTCCATTACGTAATGGCCACACCGTAGACCATCAAGCGGTATTTACGCTAGATGGTTTACACGCACAGCACTGGGCGCATTCACTGCACATGTTCCATATTGAACGAATCGAGTTTGTTGCTATCTAACCCAAAACCTCAACACCGCCCATATAAGGCTGCAATACTTTAGGAACCGCAATACGGCCATCCGCCTGCTGGTAGTTTTCCACAACCGCCACCAATGCGCGACCAATAGCTAAACCAGAACCATTTAACGTATGCACCAACGCAGGTTTGCTTTTTTGATCTTCACGATAACGCGCTTGCATACGACGCGCTTGAAAATCAACACAGTTACTGCAAGAAGAAATTTCACGATACGTATTTTGTGCCGGCAACCAAACATCAAGATCATAGGTTTTTGTCGCAGTAAAACCCGTATCACCAGAACATAAAACGATAACCCGATAAGGCAACTCTAACAACTGCAGTACTTTCTCAGCATGCCCAACGATTTCTTCTAACACATTAGTAGATTCTTCAGGCTTTACGATTTGCACCATTTCAACTTTATCAAATTGATGCATACGTATCATGCCACGCGTATCCTTACCATACGATCCAGCTTCGCTACGAAAACATGGTGTATATGCCACATATTTTATTGGCAGTTCGTCCGCATTAATAATAGACTCTCGCACTAAATTAACTAAAGGAACTTCTGCAGTGGGCACTAAATTTAAATCCCAGTCACCCGCGACGGCAAATGAGTCCTCACGAAACTTGGGAAATTGACCTGAGCCATAAAACATTTTTTCACGCACTAAATAAGGTGTATATACCTCATTATAACCATGCTCATTGATATGTAGATCCAACATAAATTGCGCCAATGCACGATGCATTCGTGCCATACCACTACGCAAAACAGTAAAACGAGCACCGGATAATTTAGTTCCGGCATCAAAATCCATGCCGTGTTTTTCGCCTAGGACAATATGATCCAACGGCTCAAAATCAAACTCACGCGGCGTACCCCATCGACGTATCTCAACATTGTCATCTTCAGAAACACCCTCAGGCACGCTCTCATCAAGAATATTGGGCATATCAAGATACAGATCATGCAACTGCTCTTGCAATGTGTCTAAAGCATCTTCACACGCTTTCAACTCTTCACCTAAATCAGCAACGCTAGCTAATACAGCAGTAGCATCTTCGCCCTTTGCCTTTAGCATACCGATTTGTTTCGAGGTTTTATTACGTTGCGCCTGCAGTTCCTGCGTTTTTGATTGAATATCTTTGCGCTCTTGATCCAACTCCTGCAAGCGTTCGACATTCAAACGATAACCACGACGCAGTAATTGCTGCGCTACTTTTTCAGGTTCATTACGTAATGATTTTGTATCTAACATTGTTTTGCCTTATTGCCTTAACTTTTAGTAATTAATAATCCCACTAACGTTGCTAACAATCCCACGCTCACACTCAACACGACATTTAACACACCAGAGATAATATGTCCCGATTGCAGCAGCGTAACCGTATCCAAACTGAAACTGGAAAATGTGGTGAAACCACCTAAAAAGCCTATTAAAATTCCAGCACGCCACAGTGGGCCTACATGTAAACGGTAGATGAGTATACCTGCCAAAAACCCAATAAACAAACAACCTAGCATATTAACCACAAAAATACCGACCGGGAAAAACTGTTCTTGCCAGAGACTCTGGGCCCATCTCGATAGTAAGAAACGAGAGACACAGCCTAAAGAACCGCCTAACGCAACCACAAGAATCTCCATCCCTATCATGATGATTTAACCTCTTGCTCTCTGCGACGCAAACCCGCTAATTTTTCTTTGATTTTTATCTCCAAACCACGCTCAACTGGCTCATAATAGACTCGTGCGTCCATGTCATCAGGAAAATAATGTACCCCAGCAGCATACGCACCCTCTTCATCATGGGCATAACGATAGTCTTTACCATAGTCGAGTTGCTTCATCATTTTAGTCGGTGCATTGCGCAAATGCAGCGGCACCTCCATACTTCCTAACGTTTTCGCATCCTGCATTGCCGCCTTAAAAGCTGTATACACCGCATTGCTTTTTGCAGCACACGCCATATACACCACCGCCTGTGCGATCGCCAACTCCCCTTCGGGGCTACCTAAACGCTCATAAGTTTCCCAGGCCTGTAATGAGAGTTGTAAGGCTCGAGGATCCGCATTGCCAATATCTTCATTCGCCATTCGAATCACTCGGCGGGCGACATAATAAGGATCACACCCTCCATCAAACATACGCGCTAACCAGTATAGGGCCGCATCGGGGTTAGAGCCACGCACCGATTTATGCAGTGCTGATATTTGGTTATAAAATTCCTCACCGCCGTTGTCAAATCGACGCAAGCCATTACTCAAAACCTCATCGATCATTTCAGCTGACACCTGCCCATCTTCAGCAAGATCTCCCAAAATTTCTAACAGATTTAAACACTGCCTAGCATCACCATCAGCAAAGCGCACAATACGTTGTAAGGATGCATCATCGAGATCTAGCTTCATCGCTGCTAGACCACGAACATTATCTTGCAGGGCTTGCTTTGCAATAGCCATCAAATCATCAGACGACAGTGCCTTAATAACATAAACACGAGCACGCGATAACAATGCATTATTCAAATGAAAGGATGGGTTTTCGGTAGTTGCGCCAATTAAGGTAATCGTACCATCTTCAACATGAGGCAAAAATGCATCTTGTTGTGACTTATTGAAGCGATGCACTTCATCAACAAATAATACGGTAGCCTGCCGCATTTGCTGAGCTTGCTGCGCACGCGCTACGACCTCTCTGATATCTTTCACACCCGCCAATACTGCTGATATTTTTTCAATGCGTGCATCGCTTGATTCAGCAATAATTTGTGCCAATGTTGTTTTGCCCGTTCCTGGTGGGCCCCATAAAACCATAGAATGCAATGCACCTTGCGTAATGACTTTCCACAGCGGTTTATTCGGTGCTAATAGGTGTTGCTGTCCAATGTACTCATCGACGTTGCGTGGACGCATACGCGTCGCTAGCGGCATGAACTCTTGGGATGCTGGTGCGCTCATTGGCGTAACACATCCACGCCTCTAGGCGGTGTAAAAATAAATAATCTTGAGCTCAACTTGGCATTTAATTGTATTTTAGAAAATTCAAACACACTCGTTTGGTTTAAGCTATTCAGCACAGTTAAACGTTGCAACTTCCCTCTGTAAAAACTCATGCGAATGGACTTAAAACCACCGCTTTTTTTCTTAGGGGTCAATAAAAAAGATGCCTCTCTTTTTGAACTTGTTAATGCTTTCACCGAAAATTGCTTGTTAATATTTTTAATATGCCCACTCAATAAAGCTGCTGGATCTGTTCCACCAGTTGGTCGCAACTTACGTTTAGTCGCCTGCATAAGATCAACATCATAAATCCATAATGTTTTATTGTTGGCAATAATAATTTGATTGGTAGGGGTTGACGTTTCCCAACGAAATTTACCGGGCCGTTTCAAATACATTGTGCCGCGGCTTGTTTGTGTTTTGCGGCCTTTCTCATTATAAGTCGTTTGTTTAAAACGCGCTTGGTACGTGGCATATTTATTTAAGAAAGCACTTAACGATTGAGCCGCAGAAGATGTCGCGTTCGTTGCTGCAATGGCAAAAGAGCAACATAAAACGAGAGCTAGGCCAACAACACTTATTTTTTTTAATACACTCATCATTCCACTCCAACCGGTGGTGGCGCCAACACTTCTCGATTACCACTGCCTTCCATAGAACTCACCACACCCGAAGCTTCCATCGCTTCAACAATACGCGCAGCTCGGTTATAGCCAATTTTAAAACGTCTCTGTACACTAGAAATAGAGACACGTCGAGATTGTGTCACAAACTCAACTGCCGCATCGTACAAATCATCCTGCTCCGCATTATCTTCACTCATAGCTGCATCCGTATAGCCCGAGGTATCGATACCTGCCGTATCATCCAATATATCTCCAATATAATCAGGTTCACCACTTTCTTTTAAGTATTTCACGACGCGATGCACTTCATCGTCATCCACGAACGCACCATGCACTCGCACAGGCACCCCCGAACCGGGTGGAAGATACAGCATATCACCATGCCCTAATAATTGTTCTGCACCCGGCTGATCAATAATCGTGCGTGAATCTATTTTTGAGGACACCTGAAACGCGATACGCGTAGGAATATTCGCTTTAATTAAACCGGTAATGACATCTACCGATGGCCGCTGCGTTGCCAAGATAATATGAATACCTGCAGCACGTGCTTTTTGTGCAAGACGAGCAATCAGTGTTTCCACTTTCTTCCCAACCACGACCATCATATCCGCAAATTCATCAGCGATAACGACAATTTGCGGGAGTTCTTGTAACTCTGGCGGCTCAAGTTCTGCATCTTTAGGAAATAGCGGATCTACCAGTGGCTCACCGCGCTCACGCGCTTTAATCACTTTTTCGTTATAACCGGCGATGTTTCTCACCCCGAGTGCAGACATCAAACGATAACGACGCTCCATTTCAACAACACACCAACGCAATGCACTAGAGGCATCTTTCATGTCTGTTACAACAGGAGCCAATAAGTGTGGAATGCCTTCATAAACCGACAATTCCAACATTTTAGGGTCGATTAAGATTAAGCGTAATTGTTTAGGCGTAGACTTGTATAACAAACTTAATAACATGGCATTAATACATACGGACTTTCCTGAACCTGTCGTTCCTGCAACTAACAAGTGCGGCATCTTCGCTAAATCTGCAACCACAGCATGCCCGGCAATATCTTTACCTAATGCAAGGGTGAGCGCCGAGTTAGCACTTTCATACTGCCTAGAAGCAATAACATCTTTAAGCCCCACCATCTCGCGATGCTCATTAGGCAATTCAATACCGATATAAGACTTACCTGGAATAACCTCAACAACACGAACACCAACAACCGATAACGAACGCGCCAAGTCTTTTGCTAAATTGGTCACTTTACTCACCTTGGTGCCCGCAGCCAAATCTAATTCATAACGCGTGACAATAGGTCCCGGATGAACAGCAACAACTTTAACAGCCACGCCAAAGTCAGCTAAACACTCCTCAACTTCACGCGACTTTTCTTGCAACTCTTGCTTAGATAGTGATTTAGCACGATCGACAATCTGAGTGTCAAGCAAAGACAGCTTAGGTATCACATTGGATTTTTTACCTTTGGGAACTCGTTTTAATGCTTTCTGAATATCATCACCAATCTTCGACTCTTTTTCAGCAGCTGCTTTTGCCTCAGGTTCTGATGGTTTGGGTTCTTTCTTCATCACACTTTTTAATCGATTCAATGCACTTGGTTTGTCTTCTTTTTCATCTTTAACAATCACGGGGTGAACTTTTGTAATCACCGGTTCAGTCACTTTTTTTGTGCGCTTTTGCTTTACTCTATTCACTGCATTCTTAACATTATTCCAATGAGCCGCCCAATCTTGGGCCTTAATGAAAGTTCGTATGGAAGACACACAACGAATAAAACCCGCGCCCGTCTGTTCGAGTAATCGCAACCAAGAAAGACCGGTGAAAAGCGTTACACCAATTAAAAACAGCGTGAATAATACTAATGAAGACCCCACACTGTTTAAGACTTGCAGCAAAGAACCACCAATTAATTCACCAAGTATGCCACCCGGTTGATATGGAAGTTCCAGCATTTTAATATGCCAATGCAAGTGCATCAAACCCGCACCCGCCGCTAACACCAATAAGAACCCAGCCGTTCGTAACACCAATAAAGATACGCGAGCATGCTGACTATCGTCGGGGTGCTCCTGATGACGATAAAAAATCCAGGCTGCGCCGCACAGCATAATAGGGAAAACAAAAGCGAGATAACCCACGCAAAATAAAAGCAGATCTGACATCCAAGCTCCAAGGCGCCCTGCTGCATTTTGTACAGTTGCTGTGCTCACCAAGTTCGACCACGATGGGTCTGCACGATGATACGTACTTAACGCAAGCAGTAAAAACGCCGACACAGCTAATGTCAGTATAAGCAGACCTTCACGCAGCCTGGTTTGTAAGTGTTCACCTGCGGTTTCAGCTGTTTGTTTTGATTTTCCTTTTGCGGAGCCTTGTTTCAACGTCACTTCCCTTTTATGCAGATACAATAAATACCCATTATAAAGGTCTGATATATAGGGGCAAGATAATTTTCAAAGGTTTTTATATACAAAAAATTTTACTTTGAATAATCAAGCAATAGTCGCTAGTATTACAGGTCTTAAAAATCGACAAATAAGTAAGGCAAAAACATGAGCGACGTTCAGCACCATCGATTAATTATTCTCGGGTCAGGGCCTGCAGGTTACACCGCAGCGGTGTATGCCGCACGTGCAAATCTCAAACCTACTTTAATAACAGGTTTACAGCAAGGTGGGCAGCTTACCATCACAACGGATGTCGATAACTGGCCCGGTGATGTCGAAGGTCTCCAAGGTCCAGACCTTATGCAAAGAATGCAAAAACATGCAGAACGCTTTGATACAAATATAATATTTGACCACATACTTGAAGCTGATGTTAAGAAAGGGCCCTTTACCCTGAAAGGCGATTACAATACCTACACCTGTGACGCCCTGATTATTGCCACCGGCGCCTCAGCCAGATATCTTGGCCTCCCATCAGAACAGGCCTATATGGGCAAAGGTGTCTCCGCCTGCGCCACCTGTGATGGCTTTTTCTACCGTGGTAAAGATGTCGCTGTGATTGGTGGTGGTAACACCGCCGTTGAAGAAGCACTTTATTTAGCCAATATCGCCTCTAATGTTACTCTAGTTCACCGCCGTGATGAGTTAAGAGCTGAAAAAATGTTGGCCGAGAAGGTTATCCAAAAATCCAATAACGGCAACGTAAACATTGCATGGGATCATGTGCTTGAGGAAGTCATGGGTACTGACGCTGGCGTGACCAGTATGCGTATTCGAAATGTTAAAGATGAATCTACTCAAGATATCGACTTAGAAGGTGTCTTCATTGCTATTGGCCATGACCCCAACACCCAAATTTTTTGTGGCCAACTCGATATGAATGATGAAGGCTATATCAAAGTTAAAAGCGGCATTGAGGGTGATGCGACAGCAACGAGCATACCGGGTGTATTTGCAGCTGGCGATGTTGCAGATCATGTCTACCGTCAAGCAGTGACCTCTGCTGGCGCAGGCTGCATGGCTGCCCTTGATGCTGAAAAGTACCTTGATAGCTTATCCTAGAAACCCAGGCTCCTCCTGCACAAAGGCCGTTTCTAGGATTATAAGCATTGTCATCCCTGCGCTTTTAGGGCAATATACCTCCCTTTCGTAACATAACAAGGTAACGGTAACAACAGATGGCAAAAGAAGAAAATATTGAAATGCAGGGTGTCGTTTTAGAAACCTTGCCTAACACCACTTTTCGAGTAAAGCTTGAAAATGGGCATGTCATTACAGCTCATATCTCAGGACGCATGCGTAAAAACTATATTCGCATTCTTACTGGGGATGCGGTTACGGTTGAAATGACTCCCTATGATTTAACTCGAGGACGCATCACCTACCGTGATGTTGGCAAAAAACGCCCACCTGAAGATCAAACATAGTTTTATAAAAAAATAGGCGCTCCCGAAGGAGAACCTATTTTTTTGTGTCGGTAATCTAAACGGTAGCCTTAGAAAATGATCAGTTCATTTCTAAAGGCTCATTCTCAGTGATCATGATTTTCAACTCGCCTTGCTCAATGCTTACAACCACCTGTCCATCGCCATTCAGCAATTTACCAAATAACAACTCATCCGCTAGCGGTTTCTTGAGCTTTTCTTGTATGAGACGCGCCATCGGTCTTGCACCCATATTGCGATCATAACCTCGCTCACCTAACCATTGCTTAGCTGCAGAAGTCACATTGAGAGTCACATCTTTTTCTTCCAGTTGTTGGCGCAGCTCTTTAAGTTCTTTATCAACGATCTTCAATATCACATCGCGCCCAAGGTGATGAAATGGTACTGTTGCATCCAAGCGATTACGAAATTCGGGCGTAAACAGTTGCTTAATAGCAACCAAGCCATCTTCCTCATGATTCTGCTCTGAAAACCCAAATGTTGCATGCTCCATTGCTTCAGCACCTGCGTTAGTTGTCATTATAATAGTCACATGACGGAAGTCTGCTTTACGTCCATTATTATCCGTAAGTTTTCCATAATCCATCACTTGCAAAAGAATGTTAAACAAGTCCGGATGTGCTTTCTCAATCTCATCAAGCAGTAATACAGCATGCGGAGTTTTGATAATCGCTTCGGTTAGCAAACCACCTTGCTCATAACCCACATATCCAGGAGGTGCACCAATCAAACGAGAGATCGCATGTCGTTCCATATACTCAGACATATCAAAGCGAACCAGTTCAACGCCTAGTTCTTTAGCGAGCTGCCTTGTTACCTCTGTTTTACCAACACCGGTTGGACCTGCCATTAAGAAAGAACCTACGGGTTTATTCTTATCGCGCAGCCCTGAGCGTGATAGCTTGATCGCATCCGTCAAAACATCGATTGCCTGATTTTGTCCAAATACGACCCGTTTTAATCGTCGAGGCAGTTGCTTCAAGACATTTTTTTCAGAGTTACTTAGATTTTGAATAGGTATACGTGCCATCTTAGCAATAATTTCTTCAATTTCCTTAGCGCCGATGGACGTTTGCCGTTTACTCGGTGTTTGTAAACGTTGAAATGCACCCGCCTCATCAATCACATCAATGGCCTTATCAGGTAGTCTACGGTCTATCATATAGCGTGAAGATAATTCGACGGTTCGCAGTAACGCCTCTTCACTATACTCAACATCATGATAAGATTCATAACGGGATTTTAAGCCTTTAAGAATCTTGATGGTGTCTTCACTGGATGGCTCTGCTACATCGATCTTTTGAAAACGACGTAACAATGCATTATCTTTTGAAAAAAAGTTGCGATATTCATCGTAAGTGGTTGCACCCATGCAACGTAAATCACCAGAACTTAATAGCGGTTTAATTAAATTCGACGCATCCATTGTGCCGCCCGTTGCAGAACCCGCACCGACTAAATTATGGATTTCATCAATAAATACAATGGCACCGGTATGTTTACCCAGGGCTTTTAATATCGATTTAAAACGTTTCTCAAAATCACCACGGTACTTAGTACCTGCTAATAGCACACCCATATCTAGTGAATATACAGTGCAATGCGCCAAAGGTCGAGGCACTTTATTTTCTACAATAAGTGATGCTAACCCTTCAGCCAATGCTGTTTTACCAACACCTGCTTCACCAACGAATAAAGGATTATTTTTACTACGCCGGCATAATACTTGTACGCAACGTTGCAACTCATCATCGCGCCCAATTAGTGGATCCAACTTACCTAGCGCTGCTTTCTCATTCAAATTAACTGCATACATTTCAATAAGATTTTCTTCACTGCTTGCATCACGCGTTAGAGTTGCATCACCCTGTTGCGTCATGTCTATTGGAAAGCCGCTGTCTTTACTCGGCCTAGAAATGCCTTGAGTTGTATAGTTAACAACATCAATACGCGTCACATTTTCTTGATGGAGAAAGTAAACTGCTTGGCTATCTTGCTCACCGAAAATAGCGGTTAGCACATTGCCCCCAGTTACTTCAGGCCTACCTGTGCTCTGCACTTGATAAATAGCTCTTTGCAGCACACGTTGAAAGCTCAATGTCGGTTGAATCTCTCGGTCTACGTTCATAGGGATTTGTGGCGTGGTTTCATCGATAAAGATGCCTAAACCAGCACGTAAGCGTTCTATATTAGCACCGCAACCACTCAGAGCTGAACTAGCCTCTGGGTTATCTAGCAGTGATAACAGTAAATGTTCAACCGTAATAAATTCATGGCGCTTTTCACGCGCACGACCAAACGCACCATTTAACGACGATTCTAACGTTTTGCTAAACATAGCTATGTCTCCTCTTCCACCCTCAGATGCATTCATTGCACCTCACTCAACCTCATTCCCTTTTAGTGCTTCTTACCACACTGCTGGCATGAGCCTCTTATCTATAAACATAGCCTATGAATTCAGAGTTTTCCTCTCGAGAGGTAAAAAAAATCATAAAAATTCAAGGGTTAAGATATTTATGGACTTGCGTCAATGTGTTAGGAATAAAAGCTCTCGTAGCAGTAATGTACGTCTAGATCGTTAGGGTTTCTTAAGGGGTATTTTGTTATATTTTTAAGATTGTTTCGGCGCTTTTTGGTGGGTGCTTGTAGGTGGCTTAGTAAACAACGTGCCTCTAGCAAACCAGCAGTTTTTAAGCGCGGACTGCGTCACGCGTTCTCTGTGGAGCTTGTGCCAATAACAACACCCTGGAGGTGCTGTATATAGTTATTAATCGCGGGCTGCGTGCGCAGCCCGTGCCAAATACATCAATTACATCTGCGAAATCATTTGATCACCAAAACCAGAACAGCTCACCAATGTTGCACCGCTCATCAAACGCTCAAAATCATAAGTTACAGTTTTATTTTTAATCGCGCCGCTCATTGCTTTAACAACCAAGTCAGCTGCTTCTACCCAACCCAAATGACGCAACATCATTTCAGCCGATAAAATTAACGATCCTGGATTCACTTTATCTTGGCCGGCATACTTTGGTGCTGTACCGTGCGTTGCTTCAAACAATGCAACTTTATCACCAAGATTTGCACCAGGCGCGATACCAATACCACCTACCTGTGCCGCTAATGCATCAGAAATATAATCACCGTTTAAATTCAACGTCGCAATCACACTGTATTCACTCGGGCGTGTTAAAATTTGTTGCAAGAACGCATCAGCAATGACATCTTTAATAATAATGTCTTTTCCGTTATTAGGATTTTTAATAACATGCCAAGGCCCACCATCAACAGGCTGCCCGCCGAACTGATCACGTGCCACCGCATAACCCCAATCTTTAAAACCGCCTTCTGTGAATTTCATGATATTACCTTTGTGCACCAAGGTCACTGAATCGCGATCATTATCGATGGCATATTGAATAGCACGTTTGACTAAACGCGTCGTCCCTTCTTTTGAAACAGGCTTAATACCAATAGAACTAGATTCTGGAAAACGAATTTTATCAACACCCATTTTCTCCAACAAAAAGCTAATCACTTTTTTAACATCATCTGTGCCCGCCATCCATTCGATACCCGCATAGATGTCTTCAGAGTTCTCACGAAAAATCACCATATCAACTTTTTCAGGTTCTTTAACTGGGCTAGGAGTGCCTTCATAATAGCGTACGGGGCGCAGACACACATAAAGGTCCAATAGCTGACGCAGTGCCACATTTAAAGAACGAAAACCGCCACTGATCGGTGTGGTCAAAGGTCCTTTGATAGACACCACATAATCTTTCACTGCTTCCAGCGTTTCTTTCGGCAACCACTCGTCATCGCCATAGACTTTGGTGGACTTCTCACCCGCAAACACTTCCATCCAAGAGATTTTACGTTTACCACCATACGCTTTTTCTACTGCAGAATCGATTACCTTACGCATGACAGGCGTAATATCAATGCCAATACCATCACCCTCAATATAAGGAATAATCGGATGATCAGGAACATTCAGTGACAAATCATCGTTAATAGTGATCTTCTCACCCTCAGGAACAGTAATATGCTGGTAGGCCATGGTAAAATCCTTCTGAATAAAATCGATAGCGTTACAAATCAGATGGATAGGTTAGCACTTTAAGAAGACTGTTGTCATCTTTATAATAAAATCATCGCATCACCGTAAGAGTAAAAACGATATTTTTCTTTAATGGCTTCTTCATAAGCCTGCATAACAAGCTCTTTATCTGCAAACGCACTGATCAACATCAGCAACGTGGATTGTGGCAAATGAAAATTTGTGATGATGCTATCAACGCATTTAAATTGATATCCGGGATAAATAAATATATCTGTATCACCTTGGTACGGCTTTAACTCTCCCGTCTGTGCTGCCGCCTCTAAGCAGCGCACTGAAGTTGTCCCTACCGCAATCACACGCCCGCCCCGCTTTTTGCACGCATTCACCGCCTCACAGACATCTTCACCCAATATCATATACTCACTATGCATATGGTGATCCTTAATCGACTCCACACGCACCGGCTGAAATGTTCCAGCACCAACATGCAAAGTAACGTAAGCCATATCGACACCCTTTTCAGTGAGCTGCTTTAATATAGCCTCATCAAAGTGCAAGCCAGCAGTTGGAGCAGCCACTGCACCTTTATGTTCTGAATATACTGTTTGATAGCGCTCAACATCTTCACTCCCATCTTCACGATCTATATAAGGGGGTAGTGGCATATGTCCGTATTGCTCCAACACATCAAAAACAGGATCGGCGCCCAAAAATGTTAGCTCGAATAAATCACCCTGTCGAGATAACACCTCAGCTTCCAAGGTATCAGCAAAAACTAACTGTGCTCCTGGCTTTGGGGACTTACTTGCCTTTAAATGCGCCAACACTCTATGCGCATCGATAACCCGCTCAACCAAACATTCAATTTTCCCACCTGTTTGCTTTTGTCCAAATAGGCGTGCAGGTATTACCCGAGTATTATTAAATACGAGCAAATCGTTAGGATTAACTAAATCAACTATCCCCTTGAACAACATATGTTTTAAAGTTTTAGATTCGCGATCCATGCAGAGTAGACGGCTAGCGCTGCGTTCCACTAATGGATATTTTGCTATCAATTCTTCTGGTAGATGATAGTCGAAATCACTGGTTTTCAGCTTCGTCATAAGTATCTCTGCGTGCAAATGAATTGCTTATTGTGCAAAATAGTAAAGAAATATACAACCAGCATAATATATAAGGACTAATATGCCGCGCAAAACCTTTCATACACTCTCATTTATCAAACAAAGCACACTGGTAATGCAAGATAATAAGCAACTCTACATTTTTCCTATAACCAGCACGATATTATGTACCGTTCTCATCACATTATTTGGCCTTGTAATTGCTCAAGTTGAACGTGTGCAGTTCCATTTAAACCATATTGTCTGGCACAAAATTATTTGGCTGTATATCGCCTTATTAATCGTATTGTCTTTTTTAAATCTTATTATTTTTATCTTGAAT
>JAJFJO010000381.1 GCA_021774015.1 Gammaproteobacteria bacterium | reverse complement strand
GCAGCGTTGCACGCAAAAATGAAGCTTGTAACAACCAGCGAATTTTTTTGTTGAAAAATATGTTGGGCATTATATCATTAGCGAATCTTTGACTATCAACCAGCCTAGCCTCTGCGTCTGCAGCATCTGAACTCAATATAGCGCCTGCAGCTGCTGCACCTACAGCACCTCCACCATAATCGCCATCATTAGTGCCCAAGTCACCATTGATTGCACCATAATCATTATACCCCTTAGGGTTTGCTAGCAACCCCTCAGATGTATTTTTTCTGTTTTTCCTTGGCATAAATCATTCCCCACCTATCAGGCGTAATTAATAAATAATATTCACCCCAATCATGCTTTTCTTCAATCGGTATTCTTTCTTTGCGCATAATTACACAGGCAAGAGATAAAATACAATACGGGTTTTTGCATTTTTTGCTTCAAGCAATCTGTTGTATCAGTATCCAATAATGGCAAAATCAACAAGTTATAGAGCAATCACCCATCCTTAATAACACCAATAACCTCTCATACCTGAGTAAGAGCCATGACGAAATGAGCGCCTTATATCACCGACCTGAAGGACAGTATCTTACGGCGCATAGGATAAAAAAGGTGCCCAAAGCAGTTGACCACACAATCGTGATCACCTACCCTGGGCATAACCATAGTAGCTACTCTTGTTAGCTACCATGGCCAGTGGTGGAGAGATGTTCCTAGCAGCTCTCTATCACGCCTTCCCCCGACTGAGTGGCAGATCGCCACTAAGTACAAGCCCCAGGTTATCGATGCCAGCTTAATTACGCAATACCGGGTTTTTCTTCACAAGACGAATCTCCAAGCTATGGACCAACTGTCCAAGCTGCCCTTGGTGCAAGGGGCCAAAGTGTTGCGCATCAACCTGAATTGGTTTTTTTTCGTCACGACGCATAGCCGACATCACAGCATCAACTGCATGAAATTTTTCTGTCTTCGTATAGAGTTCACACCCAACAGCTCTAAAAAAACGGCCCAATGGCACAGTGTACTCATTTCGAGACCTTCTCTGCCTTTCTTTTTTATAATTTTCCAATGCAACGATAGGGGGCAATGCCTGCTCATCTTCCTCACCATCTTCACTCGTTGCATCCGAGTTTGAGGCACCCAAAATTGCCGACAATATGGCACTATTAAAACGCTCTCTATTTTGTGCACTGCGCGCTTGCACAATCTCACTAATGTCAGAAACCATATTACACAGTGTATCTAGTGTTATATATTTTTGATCCGAAGGAAGATCCAGTGATGGCGTAGTGATGTAGTTATGCCCATGTAACAAACCAATTACTGCCTCTATTCTACCCGGAATAGGGATATTAGCATCCAAGATTAACGCTCTACTCGCCCCTGAGGCAGATGGATCACCGTATTTATTTAGGCTAGCCATCCTTACCAAATCGGGGGCTACCTTCCCAAAATAAAACCATTGATCAAGCAGCTCCTTAAGTTCGACAACAAGACCAATCTCATGCTCCATTCTTTCCAAGCCATAATGATCTATTGACGAATTAAACTGACGATCCCAAATAGCCAGCTGGATAGCCAGATGAAGATAATCAACAAGCTCATGAATATTTTTAGCAGTTTTAAATAGATCAATAACCCCAAAGATTGTAATTTTAATATCAGAAAAATGCATATAACAAATTGGCGTATCTGCTGCCATTCCTCCGGCCATAGAATCATCCGCCGCCGAATGCCGCAAAGACCTGGACCGCTTTTTAGGCTCAATGCTTCTCATCGTTTCTTTTATCGCACTATCAAACACCGCCATTTTTGGTCGAATAAACATTTTTTCTAAAATAGGAAAAAATGATTCATCTTTATCAACGATAATAAAATATGCCTGCCCATTCTTAGAAAAAATTCGCATGTAAACTTACCTCCCTGCTGCTGAATCCACCTTTAAAAACAGATTCATTATAAAAAATGACTTTCCACAATCACTTCATAAACAACAAGAAGTAGTTCAGATCATTGACGTCTCAGAGCGGCCTTCTTTCACAAGAAAAAAGACCGCCTGATCGCAATTTAATATTGCTCAACACGCACCAAATTAAATCAAGCCATGACTAAAGACGCAAGAAAGTCATCGCTCAACAAATAGGCTTTGCAGCAAACACATAAATTGATCAAAAAGGCGTTCAAAACGGTGAGTCACAAAACAGTGATCACCTACACTGACTTTAACCATTATAGCTACTCTTGTTAGTTATTGTGGTTAGTGGCAGATCTGTGTTCCTAGCACATCTCCGTCACGCTTTTTTGCCGATCAAGCGGCGTGTACCCAGCGAACAGTCAATGAGTACACGGATAGAATAATCTGCCTCCATTCAAAATGCAATACTTACTTAACAGAGCCTTAAAAAAAACAATCAGGACTATAAAAAAATCTGTTTTAAGAAACGGTTACTCCAACAGATCATTACCCAATATGTTTTTAATCGTATCCAAACGACCACGCATTGATTGCCGCGATTGCAAACGTGAAATAGCCGCTTCTGGCAAATCCATTAAATCACCGACTAAACGATAGGGGCGCTATCAGATGTATCATTGCATGTGCCTACTCGAATAACTTAACCACTCAGCATCGAAAAACGAGCGCTTCTGTGTCACCCAGCTACCTTTAACCAATCAACAATTTTTATAAAAGCTATGCTATGTAAACAGTTTCAGCAATAAATAAGAGGCAACAAATACCACAACACTCAGAAAAAGCGTTCTTAAAAACGAGCCAACTTCTTTTATTTCTGCATCACTTAAATGATGGTAGGGCGAGCTGGGGTCTTGTAGCTGCTTTTTCACAGATCGTTTTGTCAGAAGATCCGCAGAGTAATCATATAATCTCCAGCATTTATAAGTTGAATCCATATTTGCAAGACTCGGCAGTTGTAACTTTTTTTGAAGCTGATCAAATTTGGTTTTAGCAAATCGATTGGCTTTGATGGTGGAGTAGATGCCTACTAGAGCAGAAAAAATGCCCAGCAAACTTAAAGTAAGCACAAGTAAATTACTCACTACATCCATATACAATACCTTTTCTCCAAGAAATTAATCAAATTGTGAGTTTTGTGGTATGCGGCTGTAGTGAACGTTGAGAACAAATCAGCCCCATACTTCGCCCCAAGATACCCTACCCCAACAATCAAGGCGCCGCCACCCACAATGGCCAGCTCTGGTGATAATAATACAGCTGTAGCGGCTTCTGCAACTGCTTCAGCGGCTCCTACACCCTCCACTCCTTGCAAGGTATCCACCCCGAAGTTAATAACCGTTCTACCCAGCCCTCTTTTCAAAGCATACTTGGCCACCTGTTCACCCGTCTTCCCACCATACCATATTCCTGTAAAATCACCGATATTTTTTGAAAAATCCTCACCTAACCTATTGCTCCAGCCATGCGCGAGATAAGATGCCACAATGTTAATCCCATCAACACCACCTGCTAAATACAAACCTACCTTCCCTGCTTTTTTTGCTGCTCCGCTGATCTTATTGATATTAAGGTGGTATTTTTCCCAACCCTCGATTGTCCAATCATCATTATTAATATGGGTTTGCACGATGCCGCGCTTTGCCATGTCGTAGCGTACTTTTAAACGATCAACAATACCTGTCACAAAATGAGGCGAATGATTTAAACTCAAGCGCGTTAATGAGCCCACTTCTTTTTCAAGATCGAACTTATTACGCCTTGTAATATCAATAGCCTCTTCAATCGATTGTTTCTCTCGATAGTTTAAATTAAACCAATGTGCCAATTCTTCGTCAAATGCATTAATCGTGCTTTCTATTCTTCCAATACGGTAAGCAATCAATGAACCAATTGCACCGGTTACACCACTCATTTGTGATAACGCAATTTTGAGATGATTCAATGCTTTAACAATTTTTTCTTCTATCGTTAAAGTTTAAGTGCTTTTATCGATGCTAACAACATGGTTTTGCAATTGATCCAAACAATGAGCATGATTATCATTTGTTGACGGCAAATACAGTGTTTGCCCAATGGTTGTTAAACCCGTCGGGCAAATAGACCTGTTGATTGTTAGGAAAGCATCCCGAACACCATGATTTTTAGTGTCATAAAATGCATCCGCCAGGTTTTGTAACGGCGCCGTATTATTAACAATGTAGTAATTGTGTTTTGGTAACATCTGCGGCACCCAATGTTATGACATGGTTGTAAATTTCAGCCTGATTTAGAAAGGGTAAGGGTTATAGTGCATTACTGCAATACCGTAGTTTAAAACAAAACTACGGTATTGCTGCCATACGTTTGAGGGCTTAACCTAGAAACAATTGAAAAATCAAACCTAAAGAAGATTCAGTATGTTACAGATATACCACACAAGCAGCAGGCAACCAATCAACCCTATAAAAACCCCAACGGGGTTGATAAAAAGCCCCGCTGGGGTTATAGTTACCTATGAAAGGAAATCATAATGCAGGTGGTCGTAGAAACTCCTGAATTTTTAAAGCAAGCTGAAAAATGTATAGACGATAACTCTAAAAATAATTTCATCGACTATATTGCAAAGCACTCCAGCGCGGGTGAAATCATTACCGGCACTGGAGGTGCACGAAAAATCAGATGGAGTGCAAAAAATAAAGGGAAAAAAAGTGGTGTTCGTATCATTTATTACTACCACAATCGGACATTACCAATTTTTCTTTTTACTATGTATGGCAAAAACATGAAAGCAAATTTATCTCATGCAGAAAAAAATGTATTGAAGCTTATTATAGATAAAATTGTAAAAACCTACGAGGATTAAACAATGAGCAATGTTGGTAAAAGTTTATTGCAAGGTGCTGAAGAGGCACTAAAGTATGCACAAGGTCAAAAAAAAGGCTCCAAAAGCCATAAAGTTAGAATCCCTGCGCAAATTGACGTTGCAAACATTAGGAAAAAACTACACATGAACCGCCAAGAATTTTCTCATGAGTTTGGTTTTAAATTGCGAACATTGGAAAAGTGGGAGCGTGGCGAACGCACGCCTGAAGGCCCAACTCGCGCCTATTTGATTGTCATAGCAAAAAACCCTACAGCAGTAAAAAAAGCCTTATCAAAATAACAATTCTTGCCACTCCCCAAAAACTCCGCATTATTGGCTTAAGCACTAAAATGACCCAGAAACGACCATTGAGCAAAATCCGCCTAAGCACAAGACCTAAACAATTTGCCTACAACACTAATTGCAACAGAATTCCAAGTTACGCTAAGAGAATCATTTCAAGCATTTCTAAATCGAATTTCAGGATATTTTCCCAGTGCATTGGCATAACGCTGAATTGTTTTTATCGTTGGCAATTGCGCACCACTTTCTAGGCGCGCTATAACAGATTGCGTAGTCCCCATTTTTTCAGCAATATCTTTTTGGGTCATTTTGACTTTCAGCCTTTCAGAAATTAATTTTTGTGCTACAGTAAATTCCAGCGTATGCTCTTCATAAGCTGCTTTAACTTTTGAATCTTTCAGCCACTTTTTCTTTAATGTAGATAACTTAGTCATAAGCCTGCCTCCTTAAGTCGCCTTAAAGCCAAGTCAATAGCTTTAGGCGGTGTTTTTTGTGTTTTTTTAACAAAAGCATGTAGTAAAATAATTTTTCTACCTTTCGTCGTTACATATATTGCTCTCGCTATACCCGGCTGTCCTTTCATCCTAATTTCCCACAACCTATTTCCAAGCGATTTACAATACGGTTCTTTTACATTATTTGGTCCAAAATTTTCAAGCATCTCCGCAATATGCAAAAACTTTGCTTTAAATGTTGCATCAAGAGAGCCAAGCTCTTTATCAACAATCCTATTTAGCGTAATGACTTCCCATTTCATATTCATACAGGTAAGTATATAGCAAAATTGCGATACTGTCAAATCAGAGGAGTTTATCATATTAATTCGTTTTCCCTAAAATCAAACAACACATTGACGATGATTGCTCTGAAATGCAGCGTAAAAGTTAAAGCGTATTACTGCAATACCGTAGTTTGAAATGGTGCATAAGCACTGAGGCCACCCAGAAACGCCCATTGAGCAAAATCCGCCTAAGCATAATGCTGAAATAATTCGCTTTAAATAACACATCAAATGCATCATCAATTGTAATGGGCGGTTAAAAACCACTGATTCTCTAAAGGCAGGTTGTTTACTGAATTTCAATAAATAGCACGATCTTGATTCGGAACCACGCGCGCGAGCAAGTGAATTTAAAGACCAAAAAACGCCTTCAGTATTTTGTATGAAATAATTCAGCCAAAAACCCCGTATTGAAAGAACCCCTGCATTCATGATACTTATAGCTAACTTTAAACAACAAAGAATTAGACCATGCAAAC
>JAJFJO010000039.1 GCA_021774015.1 Gammaproteobacteria bacterium | reverse complement strand
AAATATTTTTTTTAACATCAACGGAGTGAGTGATGGTCGGTAATTTCTTCTCAGCATAGTCACGCAACCAATGACGCTCTTCCTCATTAGAAATACGACTACATTCAACACCAATCGAACCACAGTAATTTCGCTGTAATGTTTCATGAATCTCTTTTAAAGTTGCAACAGGTTTATCCAACAATCCTCGCGGATTATATTCACTCGCATAATCAGATTCAGACAAACGATGATGTGCTAACGTCAACCTAACATCTATCGACTTTTCAATACCCAAAGGGTCAATATTTGCGTATAAGTGTCCAAAACAACGATAGGCTGCGATTAGCCCATCAACATATTCTTGCTTTTCAGCACTTGGAATTGCCGCCACGTAATTTTTAGGTTGGTGGCTCAACGCTTTAAAATGCTCGCGAATTTCCTGATGAGAAACATCGGACATTCCAGTGCCGTTGCTCAATGATTCAAAATACTGGCGCCATTGTTGATCAACACTAGTAGGGTCTTGCAAGAAGTTTTCGTATAAATCTTCGACATACGGGGCATTACCGCCAGATAGATAAGAAGTCACTTGAAATTGTTCGTAAACTTTTTTATCTATATCTTTCTCTGCCATCTCATTCACACCTATTTCAATCTAAAAATATTCATTAAGCATTAATCATTTCAGTACGAATTTTGCGAATAGCTTCCGCTGGATTCAAGCCTTTAGGACATACACTCGTACAATTCATAATGGTACGGCAACGAAATACACTATAAGGATCTTTCAACTCTTCAAGGCGCTCTGTTTTTTCTGTATCGCGACTATCAACAATAAAGCGATAAGATGCTAACAAACCTGCAGGACCCACATATTTATCCGGGTTCCACCAATAAGAAGGGCAAGAGCTGGTGCAACACGCACATAAAATACATTCATACATGCCATCTAATTTTGCACGATCCTCTGGGGATTGCAGACGTTCTTTTTGTGGAAGCGCATCTTTATTCTGTAAATACGGCTTAATCCTTTTAAGCTGATCGAAAAAATTTTCCATATCAACAATTAAGTCGCGAATGACAGGGAAAGCAGGCAACGGTCGTAACGTCACATGATCCGGTAATTTGTCCAATGGCATAATACACGCAAGACCGTTGGCACCATTCACGTTCATGCCATCAGAACCACACACGCCTTCACCACAAGAACGACGAAACCCTAAACTAGGATGTTGTTCCTTTAGCGCTTCCAGTGCATTTAATAGCATGTTACCTTGAAAAGTAGAAATATCTAATTCAAAGTCTTGCATATAAGGTTTATCATCTTTATCGGGATCATACCGATAAATACTAAATTTCATTACTCTCGATGCAGTGCTCATGACAATATCCCTTACGATTAATGTTTTCTTTCTTGAACCTCAATAGGTTCTGATTTAGTGGGTTTAAGGTTTACAGGTCGATAACCTAATGTTCCATCTTCAGAATATAACGAGTGTTTCATCCAGTTTTTATCATCGCGCTCTGTAAAATCATTACGAGCATGTGCACCCCGGCTTTCTTTACGTTTCTCAGCTAATGTTGCCGTAGCTAATGCTGTGCTCATTTGGTTATCTAACTCTAACATTTCAACTCGAGTGGTATTAAACGCTTTACTTTGATCAGCCAATTTGGCTTTTCCTAACCGCTCATTTAAAACTTTTAACTCCGCTAGACCTTTTTCCATATGTTCAGCATCACGGAATACACCAAAATTTTCTTGCATTACTTTTTTCATCTCTGCACGAATCTCATAAGGGTCTTCCGAATTAGCTGAATTATTCCAGCGATCATAACGAACCAATGCACGATCGACTTCCGCAGAATCTGGCTCACGCAGGTCCATACCTTTACCTAACTCTTTCTCTAAATAAAGACCTACAGCACGACCAAACACAACCAAATCTAGCAAAGAATTTGTACCCAAACGATTGGCGCCATGCACCGATACACAAGCACATTCACCCGCAGCAAATAAACCTTCAACAATTTTATCATTACCCGATTGATCTTGAGTAATCACTTGGCCATGAATATTGGTTGGAATACCACCCATTTGATAATGGCACGTTGGCACTACAGGAACAGGTTCTTTAACCGGATCAACACCCGCAAAAGTTCGTGACAATTCTAGAATTCCAGGCAAGCGTTCATTTAATACTTTCTCGCCCAGATGATCTAACTTCAGTAAAACGTGATCCGCATTAGGGCCAACACCTCGCCCTTCTAAAATTTCCAAAATCATAGAACGAGACACAACATCACGACAATCTAAATCTTTTAAATGGGGGGAATAACGTTCCATAAAACGCTCTCCATCCTTATTAATAAGGTAGCCCCCTTCACCCCGACAACCTTCCGTCATCAAGCAGCCAACCCCGGCAATACCGGTTGGGTGAAACTGCCAAAATTCCATATCTTGCAATGGTAGCCCAGCACGCAATGTCATACCAATACCATCTCCCGTATTGGTATACGCATTTGTCGTCGTTTGAAAAATACGACCTGCTCCACCTGTCGCAAGAATTGTAGCTCGCGATTTAAATAAAACTAATTCGCCCGTTTCCATACACATCGCAACGACGCCAGCAACCGTGCCATCCTTACATTTCACCAAATCTAGTGCATACCATTCACTAAAAAAATGTGTGTTAGCTTCAACGTTTTTTTGAAACAATGTATGTAACATGGCATGACCTGTGCGATCTGCTGCGGCACACGTACGACGTGCTAACTCAGCACCAAAGTTACGTGTATGACCGCCAAATGCCCGTTGATAAATTTTACCGTCATCCAAACGTGAAAAAGGTAAACCCATGTGCTCGAGCTCAATAACTGCAGCGGGCGCATGCTCACACATGTATTCGATAGCGTCTTGGTCACCTAAAAAGTCGGACCCCATCACCGTGTCATACATGTGCCACTGCCACTTATCTTCCATGACATTACCTAACGCAGCGGCAATGCCCCCTTGCGCAGATACGGTATGAGAACGTGTTGGATATACTTTTGATATGACCGCTACTTTATAATTAGACTGGGCCATTTGCAAAGCTGCACGCATGCCAGCACCACCAGCACCAACAAGCACAGCATCAAATTCTTTAACCGGTAAATTCATTTCAATTTCCTTCAAATATTCTTTTTGGTCTATCCCCACAAGATTTCTAAAATCCAGCCGAGGTAAGCAAGCAGTAAAACACCAACCATAATTTCAAGTAACAAGCGCACAGCTTTAGGCTTCACATAATCCGTGAACACAGTCCACAAACCAATCCAGGCGTGCCAGATAATGCTAAGCAACACAACAAAAGTAGCCATTTTCATGAGGACATGATGGAACAAGCCATACCATTCTTGATAATTTACCGAAGGGTTGTTTAAAAAATAAACTAACAAAAAGAGGGTATAAGCGCCTATGAGTACGGCCGTAATACGCTGCACCAACCAATCTCGATAGCCTGCCTTGCTTCTTTCCGCTACCATAACCACACTCCTGTTAATACGATCAAGACCAGCGCTGTTGTCATCACGATATAAGCCGTGATTTTACTGGCACCTAGCCCTTCAAAATATCCCATATCCATCAAAAGATGCCGCATGCCCGCAATCAAGTGAAATAACACGGCGGATATCATAGCCCATAAGAAAAAAATTGCGATGGGGTCAGACAACAACTCTTTGGTGTGCTGAAAACTGGCAGCTGACACCAACGAACCGTGAAGTAGGTAAACCATAAAGGGTAATAAAATAAACATCACGACACCAGAGATCCGATGTAACACCGACGTTATTGCCATAAGCGGGAAACGATATTTCGTTACGCTTAAAAATACCGGTCTTTTTTTGTCCACACTGAGTCCTTTTTGCTGATTTTTTAGCCAAATATGAGCGTGATTATAACGAAAATAACTAATAGAAACAATAAAACATTGCTTTATGGGTAATTTATTGCCCATTGCGCTTTTCTTTGTAAAACTGAAAATAATTGTCTATAGTCTAGGGCGACTTAGGCGAATAACAGGGAGATAATTAATGGAACAAAACTCTAGTAATGATGCTAAATTACAGTTTGAAGGTGAAAATATTGAACTTCCTGTTCTTCAAGGGACACTAGGTCAAGATGTCATCGAGGTTAACAAGCTTGGCTCCCACGGCGCTTTCACTTTTGACCCCGGCTTCGTTTCAACCGCGGCGTGCGAATCTAAAATCACATTCATTGATGGGGAGAAAGGCGTTCTTCTTTATCGCGGCTACCCGATTGATCAACTTGCTTTTGATACAGACTACCTCGAGGTATGTTACCTCCTTATGTATGGAGAACTCCCTAACCCAAGCGACTACGATCATTTTACTGGAAAAATTAAAAATCACATCCAAGTTCATGAGCAAATCACCAAGTTCTTTACCGGCTTTCGTCGTGATGCCCACCCGATGGCCGTCATGGTCGGAGTGGTTGGTGCTCTCTCTGCGTTTTATCACGATTCTTTGGATATTCAAAATCCTAAACACCGCGAACTATCAGCCATTCGCCTAATTGCAAAGATGCCAACCATCGCTGCCATGTGCTACAAATACTCTGTTGGCGAACCTTTCACCCACCCACACAAGAAAATGGGTTATGCTGAAAACTTTCTCAACATGATGTTTGATACACCTTACGATGACAGCACGCCACCCAACCCTATTTTGGTACGTGCTATGGATCGTATTTTTACCTTACATGCAGATCACGAACAAAATGCATCCACATCGACTGTGCGTGTTGCTGGTTCAACCGGCGCAAATCCATTTGCCTGTATTGCTGCAGGTATTAGCGCATTATGGGGACCTGCGCATGGTGGTGCTAACGAAGCCTGCCTCAATATGCTTCAAACGATTGGTAGCGAAGACAATATCGATACCTATATCGCAAAAGCTAAAGATAGAAATGATCCCTTCCGCTTAATGGGGTTTGGTCATCGCGTTTATAAAAACTATGATCCTCGTGCAAAAGTTATGAAAGAAACCTGCCATGAGGTGTTAGATGCCGTTGGTTTACACGACGAACCTCTATTTAAACTTGCGATGAAACTGGAAAAAATCGCACTAGAAGATGATTATTTTGTTCAGAAAAAATTGTATCCCAATGTCGATTTTTATTCTGGCTTAACACTGAGCGCATTGGGTATTCCAACCAATATGTTCACTGTAATTTTCGCTATTGCAAGAACTGTCGGCTGGGTGTCACACTGGATGGAAATGATCAGCGACCCTAAACAACGCATCGCACGCCCACGCCAGCTGTATACAGGAGCAATTGAGCGCGATGTTGTTGCTTTAAGCAAGCGCTAAAAAAGCTTTTTTTTTAAGTCGTCACATTAAACCTGAAAAACGCAGTTAAATCATGTTTATCAATGTAATACTGTAATTAATAAGGGCGAATTCTATAGTGAAGTGCGACACTCCTCTTTAAAGAGCTTTAAAAATAGCTCCCTCGGGGTCCTGTAGTCAAGACATTTTCTGGGTGTGTTATT
>JAJFJO010000380.1 GCA_021774015.1 Gammaproteobacteria bacterium | reverse complement strand
GCACGCGCACAGGAATTTTTAGCGCATAACATTAATTCTGGCAATGGTTTTTTAGAAGTGGGGTAGAAAGAAATGCCTATGCTTGCTGTTAAATTAATTTCTATTTGTGATAAAAAGAAGGGTTCGTGGACAGAGTTTAATAATTTTTGAGACACTTTGGCAGCACCCTGTTCCGATTGAATGCCCGTTAAAGCGATAACAATATCTTCACCCTCAGCTCTTGCAATTAAATCTTCTAATCTTAAGCATGCACATAAGCGATGTGATATTTGCACGATCAATGAATTGGTTTCGTTTGCGTTAAATGTTTCTTTTATTTTATTCAAATTGTCGATGCTAAGATGTAAAAAAGCGATTTTGCGATTGTGGCGTTTTGCATCAGCGAATACTCGCTCGGCAGCTTCTTCAAAGCTATGGCGGTTCATAAGGCTGGTTAATGAGTCTCGCTCATCAGGAAATTGCTCTATTGCTTGTGCGCTCATAAGCCCTCTCTCGCATTGGGGTGCTATTTTTTATATCGGCGGGAGGAAGAAAAAATTAAGGTTGTTTCTCACCTTGTCACCTATGAAACATAAGCAAATAGCAGCAAACAGCTTGAAACAGCAGGCATTTATTGGTATTGTTCGAATTATGTACCCCAATAAATATTTATCATTTGGTCTGCAACCACGCGAATTTTTTTAAGATACAAGAAGTTAAGTCGAAGTTAGAGAGAGAAAAATGTCTAAAGAAGAAATTTTAGTTTATATTCCGGTGCCGATAGTAAGGGAAAACACATGTAGAACTGGCCAGGTATACACTTCAGGGGGCGGCCAACGTGAGTTCACCCAAAGCCATCAAAGCTATGAAATCTGTATGGATCCTAAAGAGAGTGAAATTGAGTTTGATTTTGAGAAGGTTGCCGCTACAGCTACTAGACTGGCCACAGAAGACGCTCGCGACCATTTTGAGGAACCACTTGTTTTTGTCTCGGGGGAGGGCAGGCTAAGCCTCCCTCCATGGTGCAATAAATATACTCTCCTTTCTAGGTTGGCTCAACGTGATCATGTGTGGCGTTCTCCCAAAGATAGAGTTTTTGGCCTCGAATGTGAAAGAGTTATTGTTACTGCTTCGCTCCCTGTAAATCAGCTGGGATTTGGGCAAGGGATTGACGATGTTTTTCCCCATCTTTTGAAATTCAGCACTGTGGAGGCACGGGATATTGCTCAGGTGGAGATTCCAACGGCTGATAAATATAATGATTCTGGTGTGAGGCTGAAAGAAAATCCTGGAGAGCGCGACAACTCTTTTGCAAAAACCCAATCAGAAAAGCTAATACATAAAAACCCTGGATACAAATATGGGCTGAGTTCGGTGTACAAAGCTTGTTTAGATGAGTTGATCCAGAAGTTAAAAGATGAAAAAAATAGCGTGCTTTCTTTTCTATTTAGGATGGCTCCTTTGAAGGACGTCAAAATTCAAGCACTGACACAATTGAATAGCTTTGCTGGTTCACCTACCGATCTTCTAGGCATTATTGCGGGCATCAAGGCAGACTCGCAGGTATATCAGGGCCGTAATAGCAGGGTTGCTGCGCTCCTAAGTTCTATTGAAAAAGCGGCTGAATCTGACAAAGCGGCAGTAGAAACTGTTGGTGTTGGTGCTGGTGTTGGTGCTGGTGTTGGTGCCGGTGTTGGATAATGGCAACACCAACAAAAAAATAGTTAGGTGCGTGCTATCGCACGCATCTGATTTACACGTTTGTTACCAAGCCATTGTCGGCAATGTAGTATTTTTTGTTTAATTTGCTTTCACATTTCTCGATAGCAACCCTTCATAGGGTCAGTTTCCCCAGTGTGGATTCTGTTGGGTAAGAGCTTTTTTCATCATTATTCCTTTTGTAATATGAGATTACGTATAATTATCCATATTATAATATGAAAAACCATATGTTGTGTGAAAAAAGTGGCTTAGCCCCTTAAAGTTGGGTAGTTGATTGCTCAAGAGTATATCGTAAGTATTAGTATAGATAGTGTGATGATTATCATGATAGGTGATTAAGAACTGCTGAGTGAAAGGCTGAATGTGTATTGACAGCGGGAGGTCTGTGTAATATTGTGCCAATTAATAAGAGTTGATGCATTAAGCGGGGAGTTAAGATATGAGAGATTTGTTCGCGCCACCAAAAAGTGTGCTTGATGGTGTTGCCAAAGGTGGGTTTATTGGTATTCTATTGTCAAGTTGCCTTTTTCCGGAAGTTAAAGAAATGCCTGATAACCTTCATGACCTTATTGAGGCTACGAATAATAATTATTATGCGACTGCTCTAATAATCTTTCTTTCTGTCGTGGGAGCGTCGTGGGGAGCATATAATGCGCAGAGGGATGATCATAGGCCAAGGCCTTAATTGTGCAAAAGGCGCTTCTCATTTTTTATCGCGCCAATGTATTTAAATGCTTAATAAACTCTTGCGCGTTGACTTCACCAATGATGCGGGAATTTGGTATTTCTTTGCCGCTTTTAAAAAATAAGATCGTTGGTGGTGCTACAACATTAAAATAACGCAGCAGCTGTTTGTCTTGTTGATTATTTGCAGTGACGTCTGCTCGCAGTAAAACAGCACTCTTCAAACGCTGTTTTACAATCTTATTTGAAAACGTAAAGTGATCCATCTCTTTGCAGGCGATACACCAATCAGCGTAGTAATCTAACATGATAATTTTTCCAGTAGATGCATTGTCGCTCAGTATTTTTTTAACGGCTGCAATTGTTGTAACAGATTTAAACTGTAATGAATGCGTTGTAGATGTTCGTTGGAATTGTAACGGTGTTAATGGATCTCGATTACCTTGTGTCGCGCCAATAACAAGTAAAATACCATAGACAAACAATAATAGGCCGATGCATTTACATACAAGCTGGGTTTTGGTTTTTGACGTTGAAAATGCACCAGCATAAATAGCAACGCCAATAGCTAAAGCGGCCCATAAAATTAAACCATAAGGCCCCGGTACAATACGTTGTAACATATAGACTGCAACGCCTAGCATCATAATGCCAAGAATATTTTTGACGGCATTCATCCAAGCGCCAGTTTTTGGTAAGATTTTTGCGCCAGTGGCGCCAATCACTAGTAGCGGTGCGCCCATGCCAATCCCCATAAAAAATAGGGCGATACCGCCGAGTGTGGCATTACCAGTTTGGCTGATATAACCCAAAACACCCACTAACGGTGCAGTAACACAGGGCGACAAAATTAAAGTGGATAGGCAGCCCATAACAGCAACACCGAAATATGTGTGTTTTTGATGCTTGCTTGCATCTGCAACCGTGCCACGTAATTTTTGTGGTAGCTCGATGTTATAGAGTCCAAACAATGACAGTGCCATAGCTACAAAAATAAAACTGAATAACACGATAATCCAAGGTTTTTGTAAAATAGCTTGCACGCTGCCGCCAATAAAACCAAACACAACGCCTGCAATAGCGTAGGTTGCAGCCATTCCTAAAACATAAAACAGTGACAGCGCAAATGAGCGTGCATGTGTTATATTTTTTTGGCCCACAATGATGCTAGATAAAATAGGAATCATAGGGAGCACGCAAGGCGTTAAGGAAATGAGAACGCCAAAACCGAGGAAGCCTAAAATCAACATCAGCAGACTGCTGCGTGTTAATAAGTTTTCCGCATGGTTTTCTTGAGTGTTTGGTAATGTGTTTGGTGCTATATCAATAGGCTGTCCAGGTTTGTAGCGCATGGTAGGGCCTGATAAATTAACTGTTATTATTTTTGATGTGGGTGGGTAGCAATAACCTTTTGCAGAGCAGCCTTGGTAGTTGGCACTCAGTGTTATTGTGTTGCCATGTGATTTGATGATAGGAACGGGAACAATGACTTTTTTCTTATAAACTTGATAGCGCCCAGTTCCCGGTGTGCTTTTAACGATGCCTTCTGGAAGTAGGGGTTGGCCAAGTTCTGTATTTTTAGGCTTGATTACTTTGAAATGAAAGCGTGCACGGTATAGGTAATAACCGGGAGCGATTTTCCATCTAGCTAGTATTGTTTGGTTGTCTCTAATGGCTGCGGAAAATTGGAAGGCACGATCGACTGAAAGAGGTTGTTGTTGTGTGGCGGCGTTTACTGAGCTGATGCAGAGTATGAGCCCGATGAGCGTTAGGAGGAGAGTGGATCTCGGATAGCTCACTGGCGCTCGCTTCCGGGATAACATTTTTTTTTCTGGCGCTCGCTTCCGGGTTATGTTTGCAAGGGCGAATAATAAAGCCTTTGCAAACATTTGGTTCCAGGATGACAGGGTTTTAAGCTGCAGCACGTTACACCATCTTACGCAACACGTACTGCAAAATACCGCCATTCAAGTAATACTCCAGCTCATTTTGCGTTTCAATGCGCACTAACAGTGGAACCTCTTTGGTGGTGCCGTCTTTGTAAGTGATGCGCATCGTGACGTCCATAGCAGGCGTCATGCCACCTTCCATGCCAATGATATCGATCATTTCTTCACCGGTTAAATTAAGACTTTTACGTGTAACACCCTCTTTAAATCGCAATGGTAATACGCCCATACCAATTAAGTTGGAGCGATGGATGCGTTCAAAGCTTTCGGTAACAACCGCTTTTGCGCCGAGTAATAACGTTCCCTTTGCGGCCCAGTCGCGCGAGGAGCCAGTGCCGTATTCTTTACCAGCAATAACCACCGTCGGGATATTGTTTTCTTGGTATTTCATAGCTGCATCGTAAATTGAAAGCTGTTCGCCATCAGGGAAGTGTTTAGTAAAACCACCTTCAACACCGGGGACCATTTCATTGCGAATACGAATATTACCAAACGTTCCGCGCATCATCACTTCATGATTACCGCGACGTGAACCAAATGAATTAAAATCTTTAATCGCAACGCCGTGGCTTTTTAGATATTCGCCTGCAGGGCTATTCGCTTTAATCGCTCCGGCGGGAGAGATGTGATCGGTGGTAACGCTATCGCCAAGCAGTGCAAGTATACGCGCTTGATGAATATCTTTAGTCGGCTCAGGTTTAACCCCCATACCTTCAAAAAATGGAGGGTTTTTAATGTAAGTGGATTTTGGATCCCACCCATACGTGTCGCCACCAGACACATTAATCGCACGCCATTGATCATCACCTTTAAACACATCGGCATATTCTTTTTTAAACATCGTGTCGCTGACTTGTGCAACCGCTGCATTAATGTCAGCTTGTGATGGCCAGATATCTTTTAAGAAAACAGGGTTGCCTTCTTTATCCGTTCCTAAAGGTTCTTCATCCATATTAATGCGCGCCGTGCCAGCTAATGCAAATGCAACAACGAGTGGGGGGGATGCCAACCAATTGGCCTTTACTTGTGGATGAATGCGACCTTCAAAATTTCGGTTGCCGGATAATATGGCACTGGCGACAATATCATTATCGTTAATGGTATTGGCGACATCTTCAGGAAGTGGGCCCGAGTTACCAATGCACGTTGTGCAACCATAACCTACTAAATAAAAACCAAGTTGATCTAAGTATTCGGTTAACCCTGTTTTTTCTAGGTACTCTGTAACGACTTTAGATCCAGGTGCCAATGAGGATTTCACCCAAGGCTTAGCACTTAAGCCTTTTTTTATTGCGTTCTTCGCGAGCAAACCCGCTGCCAACATAACACTCGGGTTGGATGTGTTGGTGCAACTTGTGATTGCTGCAATAACGATATCACCATGATGTAGCTCATGGCCTTCGCCAGTAGTAAATGTTTTATCGTACTCACCACCTTTGCCTTGTGCTTCAACCGCACGTTTAATCGCATCAGCCATTTGCGGTAGGGCAACGCGATCCTGTGGGCGTTTAGGGCCAGCAAGGCTGGGAACGACCGTGCTTAAGTCGAGCTCTAATGTATCGGTAAATACAGCCTCGGGGGAGTATTCGTCGTGCCACATGCCTTGTACTTTTGCGTAGGCTTCGACTAATGCGACCGTTTCTGGATTACGGTTAGTGAGTTCTAAATATTTTATCGTTTCTTGATCGATAGGAAATAAACCGCAGGTTGCTCCGTATTCAGGTGCCATGTTACTGATCGTTGCGCGATCAGCAATTGGCAGCTCTTTTAAGCCAGAACCAAAGAATTCGACAAAATTTC
>JAJFJO010000379.1 GCA_021774015.1 Gammaproteobacteria bacterium | reverse complement strand
GCATATCTTTCAGTTGGTTTGTAAGAATTCGGTAAAGACTTTGTTCATCAACAATTAGCTCACAGGATAGAAATGCAATAGCCTCCGGGGCTACCTCGTTGTTGAGAAGGAATAGCATCCATTGTTTTAATAGCGTTGTTTTACCAACCTGACGGCCACCACCTAAATTATAGATACCTGGGATATCTATAGGGAGTTGTTCTATGATAGGTGATTGAAAAATATAGGGTTGTTGGTGCATCCGCATTAAGTGCGGATCATTTTTAGAAAATGATTTGGGTGCTCTTAAGTGGCTGTTGTTAGGTAAAAATTCACTGTCCATTATTGAATGATAGTACAAAATCTCAATTTGATCAATCGATTTTGACAAACTTGATCATTATGGTTTGACAAAAATGATCATTGCAAAATGATCATTTTTAAGGATTTATGCCCATTTTGATTGGCCTCTTGCAACTACTGGGGTTTATCCGGTATTCGAACATATAACTCACAAACTTTTCCACAGAATCTGTGGAAAAGTGGGTTGCTAGCTTAATATTTTATCCCTGCCCGTGTTGGAGGATGGATGACATGTATCAATATGGTTTTTTTTAGATCATGATAAGATGCACGGGCTCGTGAATGCAGGTGCATATTCCTGCTGCACCGGTAAACGATGCTTTAAGAATATGCTGCCCACTCTTTTTGCTACTTAACCCGCTTAATCTCTCCAGGACGCCAAATTTTGTCAAACCAAGCTTCGGTTGGGTTATAAAGATGCAGAAGGATAAACGAGCCTTTACTGAGTATTGTTTGAATCTAGCTGCCCTCATTGCCCTTTGGCGCTTTAGGGCCAAAATAGATATCATCTGTAGGCATGTTTGCTCCTTTTCTGGCATTGAAGCAAAACTAGGCTTGGTTTCATACATGCGTAGAAAAATTCCATTAATAGTATTTATGTTGTGGCTATTAGCTTTGATACTGATAAGCTTTGCGCCATAGCATTACAACTGCAACAAAGCCAGCGGAAACTGCAATATAGGTGTGTTTTCAATTTAATTCTTTATTAATGTCTTTGCTCATATTTCACTATTTTTGTATTTTAGAATTTACTTAAGACCACTAAGGTGTTGTCACGTAGTATCTGGTTACGTCAAAACATGAATACGGTGGCATTAAGAGTGGAAAAAGCAATACTACAACTTAGGGCTTCAACCTGTACTCTCACTTCATTTGAAATTGAAAAGTTTTTTCTGGTTTTGATTCTTACGCATGCGAAAACTGACAAAGGATGTCTGATTGGTAAGTTGTAAGTAAATATTATTTTTTTTTACATAGGCAAATGTTTGTCCTATTGGTGCGTAAAATACGTGGCCAGGATACATTAGCACAGAATCGTCAATAATATTTTTCAAATTTTGTAATGTGTTAAACATATCTTCAGGGCTGGCGCCTTTGCCAGAGCAAACACCACAGCCTTCATTAAAGACTGTATCGCCAGTAAATAAATTATTGTTAATGAGATAGCAAATGCCACCTTGTGTATGCCCCGGTGTTGAAATGGCTGTAATAGAAACAGTGCCAATTTTAAAAGTAGTGTTGCTAGATAAAAGCTGCAGATTGAAGCATTGGAAGTGATAGGTATTCACTTCTGCAGCAGACATGAATACCGGGACGTCGTAAAATTTAGCACACTCTTCTGCTAAGTCAACATGATCAGGGTGGTGGTGCGTAAGCAAAATAGCCTTAAGTTGGCATTGTGCTATTTGAATTGCATTCTGAATTTTGGGGAACTCCCAAGCGGGATCAATCAGTATAGCATCAGCACTTGCTGGGTCATAAATCAGGTAGCAGTAATTCTTAAAGGTCAGCCTTTGGACTTTCAAAGGCTGGACAACAACAGAACCTTCAGTATTGGTTTTTTGTAGCATTACTTAATTAAGCGTGAGTGGTATTTTTGTTGGTTAAAATATGCCTCAACAGGCCTTTCAATACATTTCCAGGTCCAATTTCTTGAAAGTTCGCTTCACCTAATTCTGACATATATACGATAGAGTCAGACCATCTTACAGAGTGTGTTAGCTGCATGGATAAATTGTGAGTTACAGTCTGCAGTTGGTAAGGTTTGGCATCTACGTTAGCTATGACAGGAAATTGAGGTTCGCGAAAAGAAAAAGACTGTATGAAACGCTCAAATTCAATTCTTGCTGTCTCCATGTATCGTGAATGAAATGCACCACTAACTTTTAAAGGGATAACCATCATGGCGCCATGTTGCTCTAGCAAAGGTTGTACAGCATCAATGTCAGTTT
The DNA here is from genome assembly GCA_021774015.1 of Gammaproteobacteria bacterium. GTDB lineage: Bacteria > Pseudomonadota > Gammaproteobacteria > Coxiellales > Coxiellaceae > JAJFJO01. The sequence goes on along the minus strand of JAJFJO010000379.1, from coordinate 8,793 downwards.
TCATTCCTGAAATAACAATTTGCTGAGGCGCATTATAGTTGGCAAGATCAACACTATGAAAGCCATTGTCATCTAAAACAGAGCGGATAGTATAAGCATCAAGGCCAATTATTGCAGCCATACCACCACCTGCTGCTTGTTGCATCAGTTCGGCACGCTTTTTAACCAGGCTTAATCCTGTAGCAAAATCAAAAACATCTGCTGATAGCAAAGCGTTATATTCACCAAGACTGTGCCCAGCTGCGTAATCAGGCTGCTGATGTTTTGAAAAAAAAGTCAAAGCGTTAGTTGTATACAGTGCTGGTTGAGTGTAGAGCGTTTGGTTTAGTTGATTGTTGGGGTCGTGTAAACACAGCTCTTCAATGGAATACCCTAAAATTTCATCAGCTTGTTGAACGAGTTGAGGGAACTGAGCAAACTGTGCCTGGCCCATACCTTTTTGCTGAGATCCTTGACCTGGAAAAAGAAATACACTCATAATAACATCACCCCTTTATTTAGATTAAGATCAGAAGTTTAAAGTAAATTTAAGGAAGAGACAATGAATAAAATAACTCGTGCTCCAGTATTATTTTTATTCTCTGGGCAGGGCAATCAGTATTATCAGATGGGGCGAGACCTTTATGAAACAGAGGCAGGTTTTAGAACACACATAACTATAGTAGATGATATTGTGCAGCAGTTAGGTTATCCGGCATTGTTACCGATTTTATATGACAAAAATCGCAATAAGGGCGACTTGTTTCATCAATTGATGCATACCCACGTAGCGATTTTTGCAGTGGAATACGCGTTGGCACAAACCTTAATAGATAATGGGTTAGAACCCTCTGCTGTGTTAGGGGTTAGTGTTGGTGAATATGCAGCGATGGTTATTGTAGGTGGGTTATCGTTAGAGGCGGCGGTCGCTGCGGTGTTGAATCAAGCGTATTGTGTTAGTAGAGACTGTGCAACAGGGGGTATGCTTGCTGTGTTGGGCCCCACTACTTTGGTAGACGAGATTTTATTATTTTCAAAAACAAATTTGGCTGCATTGAATTTTGATAAACATTTTATTGTAAGTGGTAAGGATGAAGTAGTTACTGAATTGGAAAATGAGCTAAAGAGCAAGAAGATTACTTGTCAAAGATTGCCGGTAGATTATGGCTTTCATTCGGCAGAAATTGATAGTGCCCGAGAAGCCTATATAGCCTCGATTGGTGCAACTTATTCTCATTCACCTCGTATCCCTTATTACTCAAGTATGCTTGCAACTGAATTGCAGGACTTTAGTAATACACATACCTGGGATATGGTGCGCCAACCTATTCAACTGCAAACCACCTTGCAGAGGTTGTTGAGGCAAGAAATTTACCATTTCATTGATGTTGGGCCATCTAGCACTTTAGCGACAATGGTGAAATATAATTCTTCTGAATACTACCAAGCTGAAATAACTGGCTTGCTTAGCCCGTATGGACAAGATAGTGTGCGTTTTAAAGAATGTTTAAATAAAGTATTTTAATTTTTTTAATATCGATTACATTAAGTTGACCTAATTTGGTCTCAAGGTTAATGGAAATAGGGTGAATGTGAGGGCGTCAATTGCACTATACCAACCCAAGGCCTATTTTTAACCGCTTTTTTTACTGATTTTAGGTGTTGTTTTTCAGGTTCTTCTGCTTTATAGAGTTCAAATACGAAAGTTTTAATTTCAAGTTGGATTTTAAAATTTTCTAAGTTAGAATTTTCACCCTGGACTTTATACATTTAAAATTTGCATAAAAATTATTGATCAAAATAGACTTTGTGTTATTTCAAGCGAAAATTTTGATTGGGTTTTCAGGCTGGTTTGGTGATTTTTACGATTAAATTAAGTGTGATAAGTATATTTTCGCTGTAATTGATGAGCAAGGAACGTACATCTGTGGTAGGCATTAGTGATTTAGGTAGTCGTAGTTTTCGTCAATCTTATGGATTGTCTGCGCCATATATTGCTGGTTCAATGTATAAGGGTATCGCATCTGCGGAGCTTGTCTTGAGAATGGCAAGAGCTGGTTTGTTAGGTTTTTTTGGGACAGGTGGTTTATCACTTCAAGCCATAGAGGAGGCTATTGACCACATTCAATCACAACTGCTTGCTCATCAAGCCTATGGTATGAATCTTTTGTGTCAAGTAGATAGGGCAGATATTGAGTTGGCGCAAGTTGAATTATTTTTAAGTAAAGGTGTGCGCTATTTAGAAGCAGCTGCTTTTATGCAAATCACACCGGCTTTGGTACGTTATCGTTTACATGGCGTGTCGCGCAATTCCCAGGGCAAGATAACAATTCCTAATCGTATTATTGGTAAGGTGTCACGGCCTGAAGTGGCTAGTAACTTTATGTCACCGCCTCCAGATGAGCTGGTTAATCAACTGCTTGCATCTAATAAATTAACACGAGAAGAAGCATCCTTGGCGCCTTATATCCCCGTTGCACATGAGCTTTGTGTTGAATCTGATTCGGGAGGCCACACGGACCAAGGTGTGGCTTATGTCTTGACACCTACTATATTACGTTTACGTGATGAATTACAGGCGCGTTTTCGCTATGAAGACCCGATACATATTGGTGCAGCAGGCGGGATAGGTACCCCGGAGGCTGCAGCTGCAGCATTTATAATGGGTGCAGATTTTATTCTAACGGGTTCTATTAATCAATGCAGTATAGAAGCTGATATGAGTGATGAAGTCAAAGACATGCTGCAAAATATGAATATACAAGATACAGGTTACGCACCTGCAGGTGATATGTTTGAGTTAGGTGCTAAAGTTCAAGTGCTGCGTAAAGGTGTTTTTTTCCCTGCGCGAGCTAATAAGCTTTACGACTTATACAAACAATTTGATAGTTTAGACGTTATTGATGAAAAGACGTGCCAGCAAATTCAAGAAAAATATTTCAAACGTAGTTTTGACGTGGTATGGCAAGAAACCAAAGCTTATTATATGAAGACTCAGCCAGACATGGTGAGCAAAGCCGAAGCAAATCCGAAACGGAAAATGGCATTGATTTTCCGCTGGTATTTTATTTACAGTGGGCGCCTAACTCGTGATGGGGGTGGGTCGAAAGTAGATTACCAAATACATACTGGTCCGGCCCTCGGCGCCTTTAACCAATGGGTCAAAGACACGACACTGGTTGATTGGCGTAACCGTCATGTGGATGATATGGCAAATAAACTTATGCAGGGTGCGGCAGATTTATTCGCTGAGCGTTTTTCTCATTGGGAGATAAATATGACAGAAGAGAGAATAAATTCATGAGAAATTATATTGGTGTTATTGACGAATTTCCTCTATTAGCTGCTTTTGAAGCACGTTGGCAAGATTTTCAGAGGGATTTTGATGTGTTGCGCAAGCATTTCAAGCTAGGTGCGCATACCTCAAACAAATCTATTATAGGGCAAGTGCGTGGTTTTAGTTATTTTTTACACGGAAAAACAATTCCAGAAATGATAGCGCTAGGGTTTCGTCACCCAGATTGGACTGATGAGCAGTTGCCACAAATACAACAATCTTTCAGCGAAACTCTAGCAATGCCTGAGATTGCAGAAACGATGGCATTTTTGCAGTCGATTAAAGAAGAGTTGGGGCTGATTAGTGTGTATTTTTCATCAATGAAACCGAGTGCTCGTTTTACACTACATTTCAATGATGACCCCTATATGTATCGTGCTCACCTGGGCTTGACAATACCGACTGGGGATCTTGGTCTACGCGTCAGTGATACAGTTGTTAAGTGGAAGCAGGGTAAAATTTTTGTATTCGATACGCTAAATCCTCACCAAGCCTGGAATTTATCTGAGCAAGAGCGGACTATCTTGATTATTGACTTTTATCGCCCGGAAAAAAATCGCGCTGATATGCAGGCATTGGAAGGAGAGCAATTAAAACTTCGATTGCAGCAAGATAAAGAGTCATTTGGTTTTAGCGGCGGTTCTCAACAAGAACAAGTTAGTGATGAAACTAAACAGCGCTACGGCACAGAACCAACACGTTTTTTTGATTGGGTGCGGTAATAGATAGGACAAAAGAGTTTAACAAAAATAACTACAGGAGTATTTATGCAATCTGCAACAGTTTTTCATTTATTAAGCCAACAAATTTATGGTCTCTTCCCTGAGTGGGAAGCGCGTGGGTTGACTCGCGACGATAGCTTAAAAGAGTTAGGTGCAAATTCTATTGATCGTGCAGAAATTCTAATGATGATGATGGCTGCAATGAAGTTGAAAATACCGATGATGGAGTTTGGCAAAGCAAAGAATCTAGGCGAATTAGCCGATATATTTGCGAGTCACGTTTAAAATGCTGCATAATGTTAGTGTTAATATCAGTGGTAGTGGTATCTTAAGCGCGGTTGGTCAAGGTGTTGATGCCTTTAATCAAGCACTGTTTAGCGGATTAACTTCTTTTCAGCGTAGTGAACAGTGCTCGCAATTATCTTTTCCTGTTGTTTTGGCAGAGTTACCAAGTTTTGATTTTCACGCGGCTTTATTAAAGTGTGAGTTGCCTGATGACGTCTGTGAGCGGGCTTATCGACTAGCTCGGCGTTATCCACTGACAATACAAACTTCTGTGATAGCTGCGCTTGAAGCTTGGTATGCTGCGGGGCTAGCAACCCAAACAACGATTGATTCAACACGTATTGGTTTAATCATTTGTGGTAATAACACCACGAGCCACTATCAGTATCAACAATACAGTGAGCATTATCCTAATAGCGATTTTTTAATGCCAAGCTATGCACTACACTTTATGGATAGTGATCAAGTGGGTCTATTGAGTGAACTGTTGGGTATTCATGGGCCTGGCATTACGGTCGGTGCAGCATCTGCTAGTGGGCAAGCTGGCATTATTCAAGGTGCACGCTGGATACAGCAGGGGTTAGTTGATGCTTGTTTGGTAGTTGGCGTGATGGCGGATTTGTCGCCGTTACAACTACAGGCTTTTCATAGTTTAGGTGCTTTAGGTGGACGAAAATTTTCGGATCAACCTGCTCGAGCTTGTCGTCCATTTGATGTAGAACACGAAGGTTTTATTCCCGGGCAAGCGAGTGCTTGTGTGGTGTTGGAATCTGGAGCTTCGCTTGAGAAACGTGATGTAACTAGTCAAGGCGAATTGTTGGGCATGGCATTGTGTTTGGCGGGCAATCGTTCATCCCACCCAAATGTTGATGCGGAAATTCAAGCTATGGATCAGGCACTGAATGAAGCTAATTTATGTCCTGATGATATTGGCTACATCAATACCCATGGCTCCTCCTCGCAACAAGGGGATAAGGCAGAAGCACAAGCATTGGAAGCTGTTTTTTCTGTTACACAAGCCTGGGTAAATGCAACTAAAAGTATTACAGGGCATTGCCTATGGTCAGCAGGTGTTGTGGAATTAATAGCAAGCTTGCTGCAATTGAATCAAGGTTTTGCTCATGGCAATAAGAATTTGACTACACCGGTTAGTTCATCTTTGCGCTTTGTCGCGGAGTCAAGCCTAGCTATGGACTGCCAATATGCGTTGAGTAATGCTTATGGTTTTGGTGGGATTAATAGCAGTATTATTATTCAGAAGAAAAATTAAGGTAATTTTAAAATTAAAACTAGGAGGTATACTATGAGTGGACAAGTTGGAATTGAATGGTTAAACGCTTATTGCGGACAAACGGCATTACCGATACGTGATTTATTTAAAGCGAGACAGTTAGATCTTGAGCGCTTTGATAATCTAATGATGGAACACAAATCAGTGGGTGTGCCCTGTGAAGATCCAATCACAAATGCAGTGAATGCCGCGAAACCTATTTTGGATCAAATGTCTGAGACAGAAAAACAACGTATTGAAATGATAATTACAGGCAGTGAGTCAGGAGTAGATTTTGGCAAGTCTTTGAGTACTTACATCCATAAGCACTGTGGCCTAAATAATAAATGTCGATTATTTGAAGTCAAGCAAGCGTGCTATAGTGGAACAGCTGCCTTGCAGATGGCAGTGAACTTTGTTGCTTCACAAGTCTCACCTGGCGCTAAGGTATTGGTAATAGCGACTGACATTGCTCGTGCTGGCGCTAGGCATACCTATGCAGAACCTTCGCAAGGGACTGCTGCAGTGGCTATGATAGTTGGTGAAGATCCACAAGTGTTAGAGCTGGATTTTGGCGCTAATGGCTACTATGGTTATGAAGTAATGGATACATGCCGCCCAGAACCTGATTTAGAAACAGGGGATTCGGATTTATCATTATTGTCATATCTGGATTGCATGGAAGCAAGCTATCAAGCGTATTGCGATCGTGTTGAGGGCATAGATTTACAGCAAAGTTTCAGCCATCTTGTATTTCATACGCCGTTTGGTGGCATGGTTAAGGGCGCGCATAGGAAGTTAATGCGCAGTGTCTGTCAAGCTCCCCCAGCAGTAACCGATATTGATTTTGAACAGCGTGTTCAACCTAGTTTGCGCTATGGTGTGGAGGTGGGTAATGTTTATTCCGCCTCATTGTATCTGGCGTTGTGCAGTTTGCTTGATAGTGTTCAACTTCAACAGCGGCAACGAATAGGGCTGTACTCTTATGGTTCTGGTTGTAGCTCTGAGTTTTACAGTGGAACGATTGGTCCGGTATCGAACCAGCGGATGGCTAGTATGTCTATAGCTTCCAAGGTTGCAAATCGTTATTTACTGGACATGACGACCTATGATCACCTTTTAGATTTGTCTATGGAATGGATGTTTGGAGCGAAGAACAAAGTGGTTGATACTGCTCAATTTCAAGATATCTATGACCAACAGTTTAAAGGGAAAAATTTGTTAGTCTTGCGTGAAGTCAAAGATTATTATCGAGAATATGAATGGAGCTAATTCAAAGTCATTATAATAGTATTGCTATTGATCAGTTGCCGCACAGTATTTTGGTGACAATTGATCGTGCAGCAGAACGCAACAGTATTAATCAAGAGTTATTACGAGAGCTACATCACTTGCTAGATGCTATCGAAGCTGATGAAAGTTGTAAGATTATTGTTTTACAGGGGCAAAAAGAAATTTTCTGTACGGGAATGGATTTCCATGCTGTGGCTGACCAAGATGGTGTAGACACGATGAAATCAGAAGATTATATGCATTTATTGCGGCGTTTTGCGACTATACCTCGTATTGTTATTGGAAAAGTAGAAGGAACAGTGATGGCTGGTGGGATGGGCTTGGTAGCTGCGAGTGATTTAGTGATAGCCACACCGACGAGTCAATTTAGTTTGTCTGAAGCCTTGTGGGGTTTACTCCCGTGCTGTGTATTACCATATTTAGTTCGACGCGTAGGATTTCAAGCTGCTTATCGTTTAACATTGACTACACAAGCCATTGACGGTGATGAAGCTTACCGTATTCAACTAGTTGATGAACTAAGCGAACAACCCGATGATGTTCTACGCCGTTTGTTGTTACGTTTAAGCCGGTTAGAAGTGCAAACCCTCCAGGATATGAAACAATATTTTCGCCCACTAAGTGGTGTAGATGATCAGAAAGAGCAGTTGGCTGTGCAGGAAATTACACGTTTAACAAAAAGTAGGCAAGTACAAAACAACATTGAAAATTTTGTTAAGCACAAACGATTCCCTTGGGATAATGGAGAGTAGTGATGGAAAGTGTTGTTGAAATGAAACAGGTTGAACCAGGCATTGCAGTTGTACAAATGCAAGATAAAATGCATCGCAATACATTTTCGAGTGATTTAATTGATGGGTTGAATAGGGTTTTTGCTGAGATAGCCCAAGATGCGAGCATAAAAGTTGTTGTGGTGCATGGTTATGATAATTATTTTTGCTGTGGGGGCACGCAAGACGAATTGCTCAGTATTTTTTCGGGCAAACTTAGTTTTGATGACTTAGCGTTTTATCGATTATTATTAGACTGTGAAGTACCGACAATTGCCGCTATACAAGGTCATGCTATTGGTGGCGGTTTGGCTCTTGCCTGTTATGCAGACTTGTTAGTTATGGCAAGAGAAGCTATCTATAGCACTAATTTTATGAAATATGGCTTCACCCCAGGCATGGGTGCCACCTATATGGTACCGAGAAAATTTGGTGAAACGATTGCTCAAGAGTTGCTTTATACCGCAGATACTTATCGCGGTGGTGTATTGGAAAAAAGAGGGGTGCCGATTCCGGTACTGCCGAAAGCAGAAGTTATCCCTCATGCTATGAGTCTGGCACGTCAATTGGCAGATAAGCCAATTATTTCACTAAAGATTCTCAAAGCACACCTAACCCAACCAATTAAAAAAGCACTGCCTGATATTATCAAAGCAGAGTTGAGGCTGCATGAAATTAGTTTTGCTCAACCAGAAGTCAAGCAACGCATAGAAGCACTATTTGGACAATGAAATGTTAAGAAGATACAAAAAAATAAAAAATAATCCTAACGATATTGCTATTATTGGCATGGCATGTCGTTTTCCAGGTGCTGCTAACTATAGCGAGTATTGGAAGAACTTATTGAGTGGCAATTGTAGTATTCAGGAAATTCCTTCTGACCGTTGGGATTGGCAGGAATATGATGGCGACCCAAATAAGCAACCAGGTAAAACCAATGTGAAATATGCAGGTTTGATTGCAGATATTGATAAGTTTGATGCTGCTTTTTTTGGCTTGCTGCCAAAAGAAGCGGATTACCTGGATCCACAGCATCGAATTTTTTTGGAATGTGTGTGGCATGCAATAGAAGATGCTGGTTATCGTGCTAGTAATCTATCGGGTAAAGCGGTTGGTGTTTATTGTGGTGTGTCGAAA
>JAJFJO010000378.1 GCA_021774015.1 Gammaproteobacteria bacterium | reverse complement strand
GATACTCCAGCCATCACGGGAATTCACACTGAGTACTTCGTTTAAACAGCTGCCTCCTGTAGTAGCACCTGTTGAGGGTACTATTCCCGTACTGCCTGTTGTTCCGGTTGTTCTAGTTGTTCCCGTTGTTCCCGTTGTTCCCGTTGTTCTAGTTGTTCCCGTTGTTCCAGCTGGTCCCGTTGTCCCCGTTGTGCAGGGGTTACTTAAACCTGAGTGCAATTCTTGAACTTCAGTTGGAGACAACTCACGATTATAGAGACGGATCTCATCAATATTGCCGTTTAAATATTGAGTTGTCCAAGTGTTTCGCCTTGCAGCCATGCCGATACGAGTTGCTGTAGGTGAGGGGAAAGTATGGATGGGGGTATTTTGATTCGGTATAGATACTGCGAGCTCTCCATCAAGATTTCCATCGACGTAAACTTTTAACGCAGTTCCATTAAAAGTCCCGACCATATGATACCATTGGTTCAATGAAGGGTATGGTACTACACCTATAGCAAAAGAGCTTGGAACGACAACTTCCTCACTAGCCATGTTGACAGAGAATATACCTTGATAGTATGAACCACCGAAAACACCACCAGCTTTTAAAGCAAAAACAGGTTGGACTGAACCATCACCAAGGATGGCTTGCTCGACAATCGTCCCGTATTCGGTATACCCAGACATTCTTATCCAAGAACTGATAGACATTTGATTAAATCCTTCTGCACTAGCCTGAGAGATATCAATGTAAGTATTTAGGCTAGAGAATCTTGCAGCCTGCCCGAATGGCGAGCCATCAAAGGTGACCCCACCTTGAATACTGCCATCATAGCCATTACCGCTGGCATCATTAGCGTTACCATCCAATGGATAATAAGCCACTAAACCATTTGATAATGTATTCACACAACTTCCGGTTGTAGCAGTGCTTGCAGTTGTACCAGCGCTGCCTGTTGTTGAGGTACATGATGGTAAAAACGAAAGTGAATAAATTTCAGCTTGTGTTAATGCTCTGTTATAGATTCGAACGTCGTCAAGCACTCCACCAAAAAAATCACCATTGAAACTTGGCCCATGATTTGAGTTAGTGTTACTACCAATCCGCAAAGGTGCCGGACCCGTATAAGCAGTAACCGGGCCAGTTGATAAGGTCGTGTTTAAGACTCCATCAATATAAATTTTTAACTCATTACCATCATAGCTACCGGCTATATGGTACCATCTATTGTTTGGATATGGCGGCGTGAAATCTTGGTAATCCCGATCGTCAGAAGCCCTCTCAATACCTATGCGAAACTCATTTGTTGTTCCTACTTTATCCAGGAAAAATGTATCTTGGTTCAATCCATTTCTTGCTATTTTATGAACTATAGGTCGTCCCATATTGGGTGAATGATTGTAGGGATACGCCCAAGCTGACAAACTCCAAGCAGCAGTTAAATCAAACACACCGGCGGTATTTGGAACTTCAACATATTCACTGCGTTGGTTAAATTCGAGCGCACCATTGGCTTGACCACAGCGATCAACAACAGGCCGTGCAGTTGATACGCCGTTATGCCGATTACCACTGATATCATTACCGTTACCGTCTAGGGGATAATGCGCGATTAAACCTTGTGAAAGCGTACTCGGTATTCCAGTGGTACCCGTTGTGCCTGCAGTACCCGATGTGGCTGTTGTTCCTGAAGTAGCCGTCGTACTACCTGTTGTACCTGTGCTACCAGACGTTGCTGTCGTTCCTGAAGTAGCCGTCGTACTACCTGCTGCACCTGTGGTACCAGACGTTGCTGTTGTTCCTGAAGTAGCCGTTGTCCCCGATGTCGCTGCTTGTGCTAATGAAGGTGGTAGCATTGACAAACCGGCCACAGCGAAACCAGTCAACCCAGCAGCTGGTGCTTGTTGTCCAACGAGACTCGCCCCTAATGCAATTTGACCTGCCACTACGGCATTATCAGCCGCAAAACTCGGACTTATGGGCAAATCTGGGCAACTTATTCTACCTGGAGAGAATTCACATTCACGGTTAGCATAAAAAATTCCACCCACAGCCATTAATGCAGTGGCCGATGTTGCTAAAGATGGGAGGGATTTTCGTAATCTGTTTCCGTAGTGTCGAATTGAGCCCATAACATCAACATTACCAAACCTATAACCTGTTGTATGTGACTCAGGCATTTCCTCTCTCCTTAAAATCCTTGAATGTGATTAATGTATGTGGCCATCATGACGTAAATAGTCTTGACCCATCGGATTCACTCTGCTTTTGCCGTAGTAAAAACCAATGCGATATTATACTATCATGACATCGCAATGTAACCCTCACTTATAGGTGAATATGGTTTTTTAATGCACTGGCTCTCGTACCACTATATGGCATGGCCCTGTAGATGACGTTATTGCTAACAATGGATTTTGGCCACACAAAAATAATCGTGCCCTTTAACCTCCATTGATGGGTCACTTAATTTTGCGCACGCGTGTGATAGATGTTGCGCAAATGAAAAGCGATTGATGTTTTACCTTACTCATGGTTTGTTATCCTAAAAAATGCTGCCAGACTGCGTTTATCCGGTATAACCGCTCGACACGAACCAAGCAAAAAAATTAATTACCATTACACTTTTAATTGGTTTTTTTGATCGCATTAAAATGAAGAAATAGTTGCGCCTAAGGTTAAAACTGCCGTATAAATAAATCAGTCATTCATGCTTTTAATATGATAAAAATTAGAGTATTTTGTTCATAGTGAATATGAAACTTTTATTTTTTATAAACTGTTGAGAATGATTAATAACGAGGAAAATCATGAGAATA
>JAJFJO010000377.1 GCA_021774015.1 Gammaproteobacteria bacterium | reverse complement strand
CGCAGCAGGCGCAGCAGGCGCAGCAGGCGCAGCAGGCGCAGCAGGCGCAGCAGGCGCAGCAGGCGCAGCAGGCGCAGCAGGCGCAGCAGGCGCAGCAGGCGCAGCAGGCGCAGCAGGCATGGTAGGGAAAAGAACTAGAGTTTCCACAAAAAAATCTCAACAAAGCTGGCGCCGACCTAGGCCAGCCCCAGGTGCGGGTGCCGGTGCGGGTGCGGGTACAACAGACATAAGCACCAAAAAAACCCCCACAGATACAGATTCTGACAGTAACACCTCCTCCGACACTGCAGAACACACACATCCAAAACAAAAGCGCACCCACCCAGAAAAAAAACATACTACAGTTACAAAGGACAATTCTGAAAATGATGATGACAATGACCCAAAGCCTCGCGGTAATATCCTATGAAGGCACAAAGGCAAGTCTATACAGGGGCTTGCTACCTAGAGAGGAAAGGTGTAAGTTACAAGTTCTATATATGGGCGGTATAGGAGGTTAATATGCGGCTTTTTAATGCGATTAAAAGATCTGTTGGCAAGAACGTAAAAAAAGAAGAACCCACCCTACCCCAGAAAACACTGTGCTGGGGCGTTACTCGCACACCCATAACTGCTGAGCTTATAGAAGAAACCTATTTCTCTGAAGAGGCAGATGATTTCTTCTCTAACTCAGATGCACTGCAACTCAAGCTCGAGTTATTTAACTCACTACAAGACGCCTCGAACGCCATACAAGAATCCAGCGCACGATATAGAGATCAAGGTTACGTACTTGAATTTGGTTACACTCAAGACGAACTTAAACAGCTAGCAAAAGAGAAAAATTTCAGTAAAAGTGCGATACGAGCAGTCCAATGCTCCGAACATGTAGATGTGCTTTTTGAAAGACAAACCTCCGACAAGATCACAGGAATGGAAAACCCCAATTTTGATGAACACTTATTAAATTCTGCAGATAAGCCCTACCCTTCTTCCTAGCTAAGATCGAAGAAACATTGGTACAAACACCCTACGATCTTATCAAACCCTGCGCAAGCTGTTCTGAATTTACATACACCTCTCCAACTCTAGAAGCATACACTCCTCCCATACTTAATGCATATAAGTCACGTAAGGTTCTTTCCTTAGCAGAATTTAACATCGCGCAAATATCTTGATCACCAATATTTAGAACCTCTAAACTCATAGGTGTTGGCTCAATTGCGGCTGCAGTTGTGGCGGCACCAAAATCTGAATCATCATAATCATATTCATCCCAATAACGATCAGACATTTTTCTACTTCCTCCAATGCCACTAATAACAGATGTCTTTACTTCCCAGCCTCACGACCCACTGACTTTCTTTCATCAGGTGCATCATCTTCTTCAACTTTCCCCACTCCAGAAGCTACCGATTGACCCTCAGCAGGTACAACACTTCGCCCGACTTCACCAACGCTAGATTCAAACAGCCCTTGCTGAAAAAGAGCGTCAACTATTTTTACTGCCGATTGTGAAGACGAGCTCGATCCCATAGTAGCACTGACAGCAGCCACCGCTTGATCTGCCATCATATCAGCTACATCATCAGACATGCCAGAAAAAGCTGTTTCTATCAGATGTTGTTTTGTCTGATCTAGGGCAATTTTAGATGCCTGTCCAGGAAGTAATCTCGGCCGGGCTGTCACACTTTTTTCTTCCAGCAACTGAACTAATTTTGTGTAGTTGGTATCAATATATTTCTCGTAATAATCCGGGTCTTTTGCAGCATCTGCAAGGCAGGTCTCTATCTTTACTTTATTCCTACTACGATAATCGTACAATAACTGAAGCACAGTTTTGCCATTTGCATCAACCAAATTCAATAATGCACCATGTTCTAGCAGCATTTCAGTCAAGCGAATTACTGTTGCTTCAGTAACATAGGAATAAGGTTTAAGCATTTTTTTCACAATAATATGAAGCGCTGTATCTTGATTAAAATATTTTTTCAGCCTTCTTTCCCTTCCCGCGCTCCACCTCAGCATCTCAAATATGCCCTGACTTTTGGGATAGGGTTCTGGGGCGATCACATCATAATCTGCACTCCAATTTGGATCAGCCCCATAGGTAAGTAACAAATCAATCTTCTTTAACTCATCTTCTATACAATCTGGGTGATCATAAATTGAATCCAAAGCAAACTGAAGTGCAGAACAAAAGCTAGGAGGCATCGGATCATCCTCTCTTTTCATTTCCCCAGCAACATTAGCTTTGGCTCCTTTTTTTAAAACCTGTTCAATATCTGCTGCCTCGCCACCACCATAGAGACGCCCACCAAAACAATAGTGAAGTAACTCTCCATCAAGATCATCCTCAACCTCCCCTGGAGCACTGTCATCTTTAGCCGTAACCTCACTAGGTTTATCTAAACCCAACACCGCCCAATGTCGGAAAACCAACGCTTGAATAGTTTTCAAGTCTCTTCCTGAATCAAGATAAATTGCACCAAAAATTGATTCAACTACATCAGCCAACACTTTGGTATTATCTCTAACTCGATTCAATTCATCTGATTTACCCAAAATCAAATACTTTCCCAAATCTAAAAATCTTGCCAATTTAGCCAATGCAGTATTTCTTACCAAATCAGAGGCAGCTTGACTCAGTTGCCCCTCCTTCCAATCAGCATGCAAATCAAATAGTGCAGTCGATATTACAAGTCCAATAACCTGATCACCCAAATACTCGAGCCTTTGATAATCTTGATCTGATGCCTCTGGACGTCCTTCAGAAACCGCTGATGTTCGAGTTAATGCCTGTCGCAATAATCGCTTCTGGTTGAATGCATAACCTAATTTCTGGCATAACTCAGAAAATTTAGGCCGAGTTGGTGGGGCAGCTGGCTCTAAAAGAAACTCATCCCAACCTGCCTCATCACCACCTGCAGCAGCACTTGCACCGGCTGATGCGTCTGAACTTTGACTAGTTTTAATCAGTGGCATTACATATTTCCTTAAACAGCTTTCCCTATGGGACAGTCAGTAAACAGCACATAAATTCCAATTAGATACCAAGTACTGCTATACTAGACACACTAAATAGAGCTGTCTAATAGCTTTAATCAATCACGCGTGCGAAATCATCATCTATCAATCAAAACTCTCACAACAGACACTATGAAGCATTATTATCAACTCACTAAGCATCGTTATATTTTTTAAGCGCATATGCTAGCAAAGGATCAAGCACTCTCATAAAGAAAATAATCTTTTTCCCCTGCTGCTTAGCGAGCTGCGCCAAGTTTTTTAAAGCACCAAAAATTTGATCCACCGGGTCAAAACCTAACCCCCCAGAAGCATCAATAGCAAATCCAGCTGCTGTTAATGATACTCTGAAATGGCTAAAAATATTTTGTAGCTTGGTAAGCACCTTTTGTTCCGGCGGCATGATTTGTGATATACCCTGACCAATTCCAGATAAAATTCTTTTTGTTACTGCACTATCATCATGCGCTAAAAATAAATCAACAGATACCTAGGGCACCGTGGATTCATCAGCCAGCTTAAACACTAAACTTGATTTACCATAGCGTCGCGGAGCGACAAGCACTGTATGGCGACCCTGATTGATACTCTCATGTAAAGCAGCTCGCTCCTCCGTGCGATTACAAAATTGCGTGCCCAATGCCAGTTTTGAGGGAAAGTAGACTTTCATAAGCTATTACACTCCATACGTTACGCATCAACATTACATGGTATACGTAATATTAGTACGTAACGCAATCTATGGAATCAGGCTAACAAATAAAACACCTCCAGTAGAGCGCGTTGTTTCATTTGTAATCAATAGATTAAACCTGGCCCCAACCCCCAGTATGTTATCAATTATCTAACATACTGGTTAGACGGCCAATCACTCACTCAAAATCAGCCGCTTAACAAACGGTATAGTAATCCGGCGCTGATGGATCAAGGACTCTCGGTCCAGCTTATCTAAAACAACAATCAATTCATTCATATCGCGCCGACAATGATTCATTAAATACAGCGCGACCTCTTTCGCTATATTCATACCTCGATGGCTGGCGCGCATCTGCAATGCCCCAACCATTTGCTCATCACTTAATGGCTGCATCTGAAAAACCAAACCCCAACTTAATCGTGATTGCAAATCAGCAAGCATCGATGACAATTGTTTCGGCGGCACATTCCCCGACACGATTAATCGCTTGCCTTGCTCACGAGCACGATTGTAACAATGAAACAAAGCTTCTTCCCAGCTGCTATTCTCTGCAATACAGTGCACATCATCAATGGCAATTAAATCAACCTGCTCAAGCCCGTCCAACATCGCCGATGATAACTCATTTTTTTCTTTAAGCGGTAAATAAACGGCGGTTTGTGCTTGTTCACCAGTAGCATGACAACAAGCCTGTAATAAATGCGTCCGGCCTGATGCTGTGGCACCACAAATATAAATAAAGTGTTCCGAGCCTGCTTTTAAAAAAGCCTGCAAACAGTTTAATACATTCGTATTATTACCCGCGTAAAAATTGTCAAAAGTGGCTTCGTCACGCAGACTGATACTTAAAGGAATTTGCACACCCATCATTAACTCCCTTGTGATACAGCTGTTGCTATGGGTGCAGAAAAACTTGATTGAACAACACGAGGCACTGGATGTTTTGTTTGCCACTGATACACTAAATCCGCACCATACTGCGCTTGAACATTAATCACATGCAATAAACGCGAACGCTCTAATGCGGTTGCCAACTCTTGCGCTCCGCCATTAGCGTCTACTTTTATAATTAATGTTGAACCTTGCATGTCACTTACTGTCGCATCGGCAACAGAGGTTACACTTTTTAAATAATCCACCACCTTAGTGTAATCATCTAAATTATTAACATCCGTAACCTCAATAGTCACCACACTTTGCAGCCCTTTATTATCGATAACGGCATATTGATTCGCCATAAAATTTGCCATGCTATTGATTGCATCAGCAATAACAGCATTGGCGTTAACACCTACGTTCTTCCATTGTAGTGGTTGCCCATTGGAGAGATACAACCATTGTCCTTGCCACTGCCCATTAGAACTTTGCTTAATATTTCCTGCAAATACAGACGCTACATTATAACGTTTTGCAGCACCCATTAATTGTTTTTGATCAAATTGTTTTTGAGCAAATGGCTGACTCACACCTGTGTTAAAAAAACTTTGATCCTGCAAATCCATCGCTGGCAATAACACAGGCACGCCTCGACGCTTCGCATTTAACATAACGTCGCGCGCAAAATGATTGGAGTCGGATGACGCTATCACATGATTTCCTTGGTCGTCATTAACATCCAACCACACCAAAGTCTGCGGCCTATCAGCTCGCCAAATAGGTTGGCCTGCATTTTGAATTAAATGGCGTATCCCTTGTCGATCAAATCTCACACGCACAAACAACTGCGGGTTATCATTGTCGTCTTGATTATTATGGTAACTGTAACTTAAAACAAATTGATTTAAATTTGGCAGCGCATTTTGAATAGCAGGCAGTGTCATCACACCCGGATTACCCGTGCGCTTAACCAACACCTGACGTAATGCCTGCGGCAACACACTCTGCAAGGCTGCTGGTGATCGGCCAGTGATCGGCACATCGGCCGCATTCAAACCTAGCACCGTCATTGCTAATGCAGGGCAAACAAGCAGCCCGCAAGCAGCTAGTATAATAAGCCTAATGCACTGTTTCATTCTCACGCCTATACTGTCTAAAGAAACCACAGTATATGGCATCATGTTAAATACGTCTAAATATTGCTACACTTATCCTAAAAAAACGCACCCACACTAGGAATGCACATGCAAGACGACCAAACTCCTTTAACCTACGCTGATGCCGGCGTCGATATCAAACGTGCCGACCAACTGGTACAGAGCATAAAATCCATTGCTAAGAAAACTCACCGTGATGGTATTCTGGCAGGCATTGGTGGCTTTGGCTCTTTATTTGAGATTCCAACGGATCGTTACCAAAAACCTGTGCTCGTATCAGGCACCGACGGTGTAGGTACAAAGCTAAAACTTGCTATTAAAATGCAACAACATGGCAGTATTGGTATCGATCTTGTCGCTATGTGTGTTAATGACATTATAACCCTAGGCGCTGAACCCCTGTATTTTCTAGACTATTACGCCACCGGAAAACTTGATCCGCAACAAGCAGAAATGGTGATTAAAGGCATTGGCGCTGGCTGTGAGCTGGCTGGTGCTGCACTCATTGGCGGCGAGACTGCCGAGATGCCCGGCATGTATCAAAATGAAGATTACGACTTGGCTGGATTTTGTGTCGGTGTTGTTGAAAAATCCAACATTATCGATGGTAGCCTTATCCAACCCAAGGATGCCGTCATCGGCATTGCGTCTTCCGGGCCCCACTCAAATGGTTACTCACTCATTCGTAAAATATTGGAACGCAGCAGTGATTCCCTAGAAACACCCTTTGAAGATGCCACCCTAGGCGATGCCTTATTGGCGCCAACTAAGATTTACATCAAATCATTACTTGCTCTTACCCAAGCGATCAGTGTGCACGGCTTAGCTCACATTACCGGCGGCGGCTTATTAGAAAATATACCGAGAGTCTTGCCTAAAAACACTCAAGCCGTAATCGATAAAAACAACTGGGAAATGCCTGCCATTTTTGACTGGCTGCAACAACAAGGCAATATAGATTTACAAGAAATGTATCGCACATTTAACTGCGGGATTGGCATGGTGGCTATCGTCGCAGCTGAAGATGTACAAACCACCCTACAAATCCTAGAGAAACATGGCGAAACAGCCTGGCATATTGGCGTAATTAACGCGGATCATGACAACAACCCTGTAGTGATTAAGTAGACATGAATAAAATACTTAAAATAGTCGTGCTGATCTCAGGCAATGGCAGCAACCTTCAAGCCATGATCGATGCAACTAATACTGGCTTATCTGTAGAAGTGCTCGCTGTCATTAGCAATAAAGCGGACGCTTATGGGCTGGAACGCGCTAAAAAAGCTAGTATACCCACTCATATAATATCGCACACTGACTACCCAGATCGCGAATCATTTGATACCGACCTGCGCGAACAAATTGAGGCATACCAACCCGACCTTATTGTGCTAGCCGGCTTTATGCGCCGCCTAGGCAGCACATTTATCAATCACTTTGAAGGGCGCATCATCAATATTCACCCCTCCCTACTTCCCAAATATCGCGGGCTTGATACCCACCAACGCGCACTAGATGCAGGCGATAAAACTCACGGCATTTCCATCCATTTTGTTAATGATGACCTCGATGGTGGGCCCATTATCTGTCAATCCAGCTTAAATGTTACCCCAAGTGATACTGTAGATAGCCTGAAAAATCGAATTCAAGCTATCGAGCATCAGCTATATCCTGTGGTTCTGGATTGGTTTAGCCACAACAGAGTGGTGTTGCATGACAATCAAGTCTCTTTAGATGGCAAACTTCTCGAACCCACTGGCCAGCAAATAACACTTAGTTAGTGCAGGCCTACCAAAGACACGCTATAATGAACCTTGAATTTTAATGGTTTTTCGGCCTAAGTGCCGACTCTTCAATAATGGAATGCTGCAGGAGCCATCATGGTCAAATCAGAACTCATTGCGCGTATCGCCGCTCAACAAGAAAATCTTTCGGTTAAAGATATAGAACTTAG
>JAJFJO010000376.1 GCA_021774015.1 Gammaproteobacteria bacterium | reverse complement strand
ATTTACAATTGATTGACTAATCAATCAGCTTTACTAAATTGCACATCACATCCATGCTGAACCAATCAACACGCAACCTGCATTTCAATACTTTTGCAATTTAGCTGGATATTTTCTGATTTTTTCCGGATATAAATTTCTTGGCGATCAATGGGTATAGCTTTTGGTGCTGAAAATCCTAATCGTACCTGATCATTTTTGTTGACGCCAAGAACGGTTACTGTGACCTTTGCATTATCACCAATAACCACACACTGGTCTTTGTATCTTGTAACAACTAGCATTTTGTTATCTCCTTATATCAAGCTTCATTAACACAACATTAAATCAAGGCGCATAGCGCTTTAAAAAAACGTTATAGATCAATATGTAGTGGACTAATAAGAGGAGACTTGCTAGGATTTGCCTGTGTAGTTGTCCTAGGGTCTTCGGATCTTAGTTCACTCTAAGCCAGCGGTGAGCTCGAACTCATTGCTGGCACTAACTGTCTATTGATAGATTACTGCAACCAAATAATTCAAAAATTAAATCAATACACTTATCAAAGAAAACTATGACACACTAGCTATTATTTAAACTTATTTATACCCGCACTGAGTACGGTATACCAGATAGTTCAAGAAAATTCTCCAGCATTGCGTATGGCCCCACCTTCCAAGTACGTGGGGCTTCTTATAAAGAAAAGGGAAATGGCAGTTACAATAGTTCCTCTTCGCCGCTCGTTAATTTTAAGCTATTTTATCTCACTTATACTGGCAGAGAGGGAAGGCACCTAAAAAACACTCCCCACACACTCCAGAAAACGACATCCTGCAATAACTACAACACTATCTGTCAACACAAACATTAAGATTCCAGTTATACAGATTAACAATGTAACTAGAACAACTTTCCTGGGTGAAAAATATCTAGAGCTTTCCCTGCTGGCAATAAAAAAATAACTGTTTAGTAAAAATAAATCGACGCCAAAATCTCAAGTCCTGTAGCTAAGGCTAAATGTTTTCATAACTCTAAAATTTATCGAACTAAAAACATTTACTTATATAAACTCATAGAGAAAGAATAAAGATACTAGGAAACACATCCATCATGGCTTAAAAATATTAAATGATATTCCCATGGAACAACTAATCTTCAAATAAATTGATTTTTCTGCTGAAAACAACGTCATGCACGCCAGCTTTTTTCAAAAAACTTATTAACTCTTCTTTTGTTGGTCGCCCCCCAGATAAATAGTAAATTTTATTTTTTATATCGTCAATATATCCTTGTACTGTTCTATGCGATATACCCAGTTTCTTTCCACATTGCTTAGCAGTAGCCCCTGCCACTAAATATGCAGCACACTCAGCCTGCTTGCGAGTCAAGTAAAAATCCTCTGACTCAGTAAAAAGATAGAACCTTTCCATCAGTGTTTTTTCATAAAACTCCTCCCTACTCTGAACAGAGATATCTATTTGATTTAGTTTTTGTGATGATGCAACTTGTTTATCCGGTAGATATATGCGATTTTCTGAGGCTGCCTTCATTAAACCTGATGCTTGCTCATTAAAAAACAGCATGAATCGCTTAAACAAATCTATGTTCCTAGTATAAAAATTATTAATTTTATTGTTACTTCTAGTTGAAGCAAAGATATAAAGATACGTTATATCTTCCCGCCTAACTACAAAACTCACGCCATTATCAATATTAAAAGACTCTCTTCCTTGGGAATAAACAGGATCATCTGAATCAAGTTCAGACCATAAAAAATAACCTTTTGGAAGTAAATACTCAACATCTATAGCCCCAACAGAGCTATATAATGAATTTCTATAAAAATGCTCAATCCAAGAAGCATTATTTGTTAATAGCTCTCTAGAGCCATCTTCATTATAAATTTTAATATAGTTAAAATATGTAACGCCTAAATTACTTAAAGGCTGGCAAATCGTAGCCACGTCGCTACTGGATGTTAATGAAAAATGTTTATTAAGATCCAAGCCTGTCATGCTATAACCTCACGTTTATGTAAAATGATTCATATAATTAGACATTCTACTTCATTAATAATTCATCTATACAATTCAGCAAAAATGGCAATTTATCTGATACTATAGGTAAATTATAATGATTTTTTTTCATAAATCCTTTCGCAAATACATCATCTAAAAATCCAAATAATTTATCATAATAACCATTAACATTGAAAAAGCACAAGGGTTTTGTATGCAAACCTATCTTCACCGCATTCCATACCTCAAAAACTTCTTCAAGTGTACCTAAACCTCCTGGAAGAGCAATGAAGGCACCTGATAGATTCGCCATCATAGCTTTTCTTTCCTGCATAGAATCTACAACATGTACCTTTGTGATGTTTTTATGCGTAATTTCCTGCGCCTCAAATAATTTTGGTATGACCCCTTCAACCTGCCCACCCGCCTTTAACGCTGCATCTGCCAGCACGCCCATTAAGCCAATATTTGCTCCACCATAAACTAGAACATATCCTTTTCTTGCTATTTGTTGCCCCAAAAGCTGTGCCGCTTTATAAAGTTGTGAGTCATGGCCCACAGTCGCCCCAACAAAAACACAAATTTTACGCACACTACTCTCTCCATTGATTAAAAAATATGGTTTATAAGCCCACCTCGCTAAATCTTCTCACATACCGCTTAACTATTATCCAACATAAATAATCTTTTCCTACCCGCATCAGGTACGGTATAGCATACTCTATTATCACGGAGATCAATGGGATAAACAATACGTAATTTCTCGTGTTTTTTATATAAATAAAATTTATCGATGACCTCAGCAGGTAGCAACAATCAACTCATGAAAAAGGTTGCTGCTTAGTAAAAAATTTAACTAACTTCCCCTTCTGACGGTTCCAAAAGCATTATGATGTCAAGCTGTATCATCAGACTCATTGAAATCAATTTTTTTTAACTTTGGTTGCTTAATTTGCCACAAATCATAATGCACCTGCATAGCTAGCCAGCTCTCAGGAGCCCCCCCTAATGAAAGCACCTGGATGTGGTGGATTGTGCATAGTCATTAGTGAGAATTTTCATAGTCTAAAAAATAAACAGTTCTTGAAAACGATCAACATGGTGCAATAATCCAACAGCACTATTTAGCCTCTGGCATGCGCCTCATGCCTAATCGCTTCAGCTACCCATGTATTTAAACTCACATTTGCAGTTTTTGCTGCAACATAGGCTTCTCGGTGTAGCTCAGGATCAAGTCGGACATTAAACCTACCTGAGAATGGCTTCTCTGGCTCTTCCCCGCGTTCTTCACAGAAGTCCAAATAATCATCCACGGAGTCTTTAAATGCTTTTTTTAGCGCTTTCACGGTACTGCCTTGAAAGGTAATCACATCTCGGGTGTTAATCACTTCACCATGAAAAATTTCAGCCTCTTCATCGAACTCAACGTGGCCTATATAGCCTTTATATTTCAACATGGCTTCACTCCTGCTTCTTCAAGAAAGCGTTTCATCGATACTACCGCCCCTTTATCCATTTCCTTTTTTGGGTGTGAACGGTGAAACACCGCTTTACGACCATTGAGCGCAATCCGCACTCGTGAACCTCGTCCTTCACTAAGCTCAGCACCTAATGTTTCCAGTAGCGCCTCAATGTCTTTCCATGCAATACCCGATTGCACTGGTTTAGCAAAGATGGCACTTAATATCGCTTGGTGTTTCCTTTTTAACATTATAGCACAGTACCACAATTTAGTACCACTTGCGAGTAATTTATTCAAGGTTATTTAGATCTTGGTATCATAATGGACCATTAACACTATGAATTTCCAAATAAGATTCAATACCCTAAAATATTTAAATGCAGCCTTTGAAAGAAGGATTTTGCAAAAATTAGGGCGCGCCTAGGTTGAGGCAAGGCCTGCATCCTGGTTAAAAGAGGCTGGGAACCCTCCCCTAAAATAAAACCAACCAAAAATGAAAAGAGCTATAACCTCTCGGTTGATTCCTAGGTTCCTTTATCCAATATCGTTTAATCAGCCTATAGCCCTATGCTTCTATTAAAATTTTTTTATACAGAGGAATAACTAAAATAAACACCTCTTCTTGCTTCTGAATAAAATCTTTTTCTAAAAGCTGCTCAATGGCTCCTCGCACTGAACCTTGAGGTATGTCCATTATTTTTGCCGCATCACTTGAATATAAATTGCCACCACCCACAGTCGCAACATATTTCATCACTTTTTTCTGATTCTCAGAAAGGGCAAGAAAGTCCTTAATTAGATCGCTACGCTCCTCTTCACAAACCTCATTCCAGGCATGTAGCACTGCTTGTTTATTAGGTATTTCTTGTTCGGATGACCAAATTACATCACACAAATGATTAACATAGTGAGGGTGTCGTTCACTCAATGTCATTATTTCGATAAAAGTATCATCCTGTAATGAAGCATTCCACATAAGTTTAGCCGCTTTATTTAAGTGAGCTTGATAGTGTTCAGAGGAAATTCTAGATAGCATCAATTTTCGGCATAGCTTATAAAGTGGTCGTCGTTCGTCTTCAAACATGCGCTTGAGCAAATGCGGATTGCTGCCAGAGAATACAATTGCCAGCTGTTGAGTTTCTTGTGCTGCACTACGTATAGCACCTTCAATACCCTTTCCCTTACCAATTGCTCCAACTTCCTGGAATTCATCCAATAATAAGGCTGCCCGCTGGTTTCTTTCACATAACAACCTGTCCAAAAGCAGAATAGCTTCAGCGACATTCTCTGCAGGTGTACTCTGATTAGTAACTTCAAGCTCAAGGCTCATATGCTCAGAAGATAAGGCAAACTTAGGTTTTAAGTTTTTCACAAAACTTTTTATTGTTGCTGTTAACTTGTCAACCTGCCCCACTGACTTACCAATGAGTTGTATTACGGCATTGATAATAAAGCGCTCAACGTCTTTTTCAGTGATTGCTAAATGAAAATCAACTTTGCTCCAGGGAAGGTCAGATTTTGAAAACGCCTGTTCACAAAGGCTAGATTTACCATACCGCCTTGGCGCCACAATAAAAGTATGTTTTCCACTTTCTAGGTTACCTATCAGTTTTTCAGTTTCCATTTCCCTATTACAGAATGAATCGCCATATGCCTTCCCTAAGGGAAAGAGCCCTCTAACGTTTATGTTCATATATGAAGCCCAAAACAATTGTTTTTTCAACAATCATAAATATAACAATCATTTTAACAACAATCAACTTTATAATCACCGTGTTACAGATGGTCTAATCTTGATTAGTTTTTGGGCTAACCTCTATCAGCCCTGCAGCTCCTCCACCCCTTCCATTTCACGCCGAAACTCATCAATAGAACAAACACCACTACAAACCTCTGGCCAAACTGCTTTTAAATAAGGTAAGAATAAGCTCTCTGCAACCAGAGGGTTGTTAATACCCTCTTTTTTATACAAAGATAGGTATACTGATCCAGTCGATTCAGTGTACTCTTCAAAACCACCAAGTACCTGGGTTTTTGTTTCTGCGTCTAGTTTTTCAAACTCGCTCATTGAGGCATTTGTTTCATAGTTTTGATACTTTCTTTGAAGCTCTGCATCTTTTCTTCTTTTTTGTTCCAACTCTAAACGTTCTGCAGAGGTTAAAACATTCTGACTCACAACTTCAGGCGCCATGTAGTTATAATTATTCTCAATAGCAGAAATCAAATATCCAGAAATATTATTTATCTCTCCTACTTGATATTTTGGGCGTGACTTGACATACCCTATAGCTTTCTCGACTTTATCCTTCCCATACTTGTTGATAAGGCTGTTCAGAACAACCTCCTTCAAACCAAACTCCTCCGCAATCGAAGCAATATTTGTATTTTCCTCATTATTTTTATTAGTAGTTCGAGCTCCTATGCGGTTCTTCATAGGCCTTTCTTCTAGAACAAACTTAATAGCGATCACCTTCCTACCCTTTCGGGTAATTTTTGGCGTGATGCGAATGTCTGAGCATATATTAATTTCAGTAACTGCGGGGGTTAAAACTCTTCGGTTAAAGTCTCTAAAAATTTCATATTTACCATCTTCCACGCCCATTAACTGCCTAAACACGGAAAATTCAAAATTCTTTGTATACTTTAACCCCCTGTATCTAGCACAATTTTCATATAACGCTAAAGAATATGCCGACTTAAACCTAGACTGAATAATAAGATTGATCTTCCCATAGATTTTTGGATCAATGATTAAAGACTTAATCAACTCACTATATTGATATTTAATTATTCCATTAGTAACGCTAACTGATGACAAAATTGCTGATGCATTCCAGCCCTCCAACTCTAGCTCTGGCACATCATCTCCGACTAAATTCCACTCAAGAACAGTTGAGATTAGTTTCTTTAATGCATCCTTTAGTGCTTTATGATTTCTTGTATTTGCATTGAGTAGGCGTTTAAGCTGGTCTATGGATATCTCATGTACCAACGTTTTCTTCAAACTAGGGTATGCATGGTATAAAAGTGCATTTGAAATCTTTCTTTCTAGAAGTGATAATTTGTTTGAGCAGTGAATCGTCGCAACATGCTTTTTAATAACCTTGCGGCCATTGATTATTTCGTAGTTATTTGTTTGCCCACTTTCCATGTCAGTTCAATATCCCTTTTAACTTATCTAAGAATAATTTACCTGCAAAACTGAAATCATTTTCAGTCTAAAAACAGAAGGTATAATAACAATCAAATCACACAGCTGTCACATATGTTCACACAGGTGTCACACATAAGTCACAGAACCGTCACATTTGATCACACATCTGTCACAAATACTCAAGTAACCCATTGATTAATAGCAAATAAATCGCAGATAAACAATAGAAATTACTTATAAATAATAACAACGTACTTATACCGTGTATGTTGTTGTAATATTGATATTAACATCCGCTTTGAATTAATTCTACAGCATGATATATTTAGATTTTACGTAATACATAACAAGGAGTGTTGTAGTGAAAGTTATAGTTCCTGCAAACAATAAAGGTGGTGTTGGAAAAACATCATTATCTACTGTCCTAGCGGATTACTTTTCAAAGGTTGCGAAGAAAAAAACTTTATTAGTTGATTTAGACCCTCAGTGTAATTTATCGCAAAGAGCGTTAAGAATGGATATTGATCCATCTAATCCAGAAGGTCATATACCCCCTCTCCATCCAGATTATCAAGAAACAGACGATGGTTGGGATGGAAGAAGCAGTATAGCTGATATTTTTCTTCGGGCGGGGGAAGGAGTTGTCCCCTACCCTACGATGAATGAAAATCTTGATATTATGCCAGCGCATGCAGCTCATTTGCTAGCAGTTGAGCAGTGTCGTAAAGAAGATGTATTAGAAAACATCTATAATAGATTCGCAGCTTTTCTATCTCAGCCTGATGTACAAGCTGAGTATGAATATGTTGTTATTGACACTGCTCCATCGAGAGGCTCCCTAACAAGATCAGCAGTTCGAGCAGCAACTCACCTTGTTATACCAACAATAATGGAAGATAAACCTATTAAAGGTGTTTTTGGGATGTTGCAGCTATGGGTACAAGAATCTGCGAGAAGAACCGCAGACATGCCTTTAGATTTGATTGGCATTTTAGCGAATATGTTTGATGGACGTACAACGTTACATAATGATCTTTATGAAGCATTAAAAAATAACAAGGAAATTGGTCAGTACGTAATGCCTTGTAAGCTTGCAAAGCGGATTGTATATGCCGAAAATGATTCTGAAAATGCTGCACCAAAATCTTTGTTTGATTTACCCAACTCAAGCAAAGTTAAGCAAGAAATTATGACTGTTTGTGATTATGTTATGGAAAGGATCAAGGCAACTGAAAAACAAATGGAGACTGTATAATGGCTAAGAAGCGTTTTGGAATTGATCAAGTTACTAATCAAGCAATTTCTGAAACCATGCAAATGGCGAAGGATCATGATTCAAAATTCATTAATACAGAAATCTTTATCTCAAAAATAGATTTAGACCCTGATAATCCAAGGAAACATAAGATTTCACGATCTAATATTGAAAATGGACTCGATAGTAGTGACCCAGAGTACAATACAAAAAAAGAAGAATATGAAGGGCTCTCAGAGCTCGCCACTTCAATCAAAAAAGATGGCTTATTACATCCAGTTGTTGTATTTAAAAGTGGTGATAACTATAAGCTAGTAGCCGGTGAACGCCGTTTTCTTGCAAGTATTATTGCTGACAGGAGCTTAATTGAGGCACGTGTTTTCAAAACAAAACCCAGAGCATTTGATCTTAAAGTAATTCAGTGGGCAGAAAATGAGTCTAGAAAAGACTTATCTATTTTTGAGAAATTACAGAATGTATCGGCCATTATTGAAACTTATAAGAGTGAGTCGGGTAAAAAGGTTACAGCTGAAGAGCTTTCAAAAATCATAAATACGAGCCGTCAGTTGGCACAGTATTATATGGCAATATTATCAAATCATGCTTTGATGGGGCTGATAAGAGAAGGGAAAGTTACTAAAATATCGGTAGCTAGAGAGTTAGTTAAGTTGGAATCAAAGCCAGAGATTCTGCAAGTTCTTGACCGTCTACCTAATACGAAAGTAGCACCAAAGCTAAAGCCTGTTAAAGCGGTTGATAAAACAAAGACTGCAGGTAGAAAACGTCAAAAAGTGACTTTAGGAACAACTAACCAGCCGTATGTTGCTAAAACCATCGTGGAAAGCGTTTTATCAATTAAAGAATTTAAAAAACACATTCCTGAATTTAATGATGTAGATTGGTCCTGCTTAGACCAATCTACAAGTGCTTTTCAGAAGTTAGTTAAATTGCTTGAGAAAGAGCTGGGGGCTTTAGTATGAGGAGGTCGACAAGTTCTTTTAAACTACCTGCTGAAATTGAACAGAAGATGAATCAAAAACTTGTGTCTGATGGTTATGGATTAAGAGGAAAGTCCAAGTGGATTTGTGATGCTATCAAGAGCTTTTTATCTAATGAAGACGCATTTTGTTTAGAGTGCATTCAATATGCAGATGAGCTAGAAAATTTGAATAAAAGTGTTAGCTTTAGGCCAACAGACGATGTGGATCAATTATTAAATAAGTGGATTATTAAGGCACGACAACATATGCCATTACTTGAAGGAGTGAAAAGTAAAATAATCCGCGCATCCATTATTCAAGGTCTCCTTGTAGCAGCCTTCTGAAAAATGCCACACTGTGGCATTTTTATAACTCATTGAAAAATAT
>JAJFJO010000375.1 GCA_021774015.1 Gammaproteobacteria bacterium | reverse complement strand
CTTCCGAGCCATATTGAGTCGCTTTTTGGGCGCAGTTTTCCCATTCGCTGACAAGATCTTTTGAGAAAGATCTTTCTTTTGAGTTTGCGGGATTTTTTTCTGTTTGTATTTGATCACTGCTAATGTAATAACCAATGGCACTTGCATTGAGAAGCCTTGGTTTAATGTTTGATGATGCATTTTCAATGTATGAAACAATTGCTTTAGTTGGTTCAATGCGGCTCGCTATAAGCTCATGTTTTCTTTTCTGTGACCACCGTTTGCTGGCGATATTCTGACCGCAGAGATTGATGATAATATCGAATCTCTGGTCTGTTTGTATGGTTTTTCCGTTCCACTGAAGTGTGCTGATTTCCTTGCCCACTTTTTTTGGTGACCGTGTTAATACGGTAGCATTATGGCCCTCTTGGCTTAAAAATTTAGTGAGATAAATGCCAATAAACCCATTACCTCCAGCAATCAGTATATTCATAATTCTTTTTCAAGACCTATGCAGTGAGTGATCTTATCATTTGCATCTTTAACAGGACAAAGTGTGAATTCATTTAAAAATTTATTGCCATTTTTTCGGTGATTAGTCATTTTTACCGTGACGGGTTCGCGATTTTTGATGGATAGATTATCCATATTTTTCTCCTTTTAGTGATTGGGGTAACATTTTATTGTCGATAGTCCACCATCGATACGGATGACTTCTCCTGTTATCCAGTTGTTGTCTGGGCTGAGTAGCCATTTTACCATGTTGGAAATATCTTTAGGCTCACCCAGACGATTTAGTCCATGTAGTGAAAGTGATAACGCTTTACCGCGCTCACTGGTAATGATAGGGGTTGATAAATTCGATTGAATTAATCCTGGTGCAATAACATTGCTGCGGATATTTTGCTTGGCATAGCTTGCAGCGATTGATCTTGATAAGCCCTCAATACCTGCCTTTGCTGCAGCTATGGCTTCGTGATTAGGCAAACCAATATGGGCTGCTGCTGTGGAAAAGAAGATCAAGCTACAATCTTTTTTGACATATTTTGTGGTGACGTGCGCAACATTAAATGCAGTCGTAAGATTAATTTCAATGGTTTTTTGCCAATCAGCAAGAGTGAGCGTTCCGGCAGGCTTGAGCATAATGTTCCCACAAAAATTAACCACTGACTGGATTCTGTGCTGAGCTAAAATGGACTCGAAGCATTGACTTAGTTCTTCTTGCTGGCAGGGGTTGCAACTGTGACACTCATATTGGCTTTGAATTTCACCGGGCAATTTATTAACGTCACGAGTAAGAAGGACTACATTTTTACTGGGCTCCAAGAGAGTCAGTGTAGCCTTAGCAATGTCTGAATTAGCACCAACGAAAATAATAGATTCCATAGCTTTAATCCGTTACGTTATGAAAAGCTCTCTTTTTTAATACTACATGATATCATACTACTCATGGTGATTGACATGTAAATATGTGCCAGAGTTATCGGAGCTACCTGATAAATACCTTCATGCTCCTTGGGAGGCTCCAGCTGAAGTGTTGAAAGATGTGGGTACTAAAATTGAGAAAACATATCCAAAGCCCATTGTGGATTTACCCCTATCTAGGCAGAGAGTGCTAGAGGAATATAAAGCTATAAAGAACTCATAAACTAGTGTGTAGTGATTTGAGACCCTCTTTATAGCTTGGGTAACGTAATTTAAAATGGAATTTTGTTTTAAGTTTTTTATTACTGGCTTTTCGGCAGTCTTGATAAAACGCTTTGGCCATGGGGGATAAGATGGCGTCGTTAAAAGGAATACGCATAAGAGGTGGTTTGTTTAGTAGCTTCGTTGCATATTCATCGACAAGTTCTGGTGCGCAGGGTAGATCATCGGCAAGATTATATATTTCACCAGGCGTAGGGTTTTTCATTGATTCATAAAGCGCTCTGCAAATATCTTCAACGTGTATTCTTGAGAATATCTGTCCTTTCTTAATGACTGAATTATTTTTACCGTTTAATATCCTGACTAAGCTGTTACGATTAGGACCATAAATGCCAGCTAAGCGGAAAACATGTATGGACAAGCTAAATTCGTCAAAAAGGGACATCCAGCTGTTTTCAACTTTTAGTCTTCTTTTTCCTCTTTCCCCTGGAGTGTTGGGTTTGGAATTCTCATTTACCCACTCTCCTTTATGATCACCATAGACGCTTGTTGAAGAAAGGTATCCTATCCATTTAATTTGACTTTTGCATTTAGTAAGTTGACCTTTGATCAATTCAAAAACTGGATCTGTTCCATCAGGGTTTGGTGGCACTGAGATTAAAATAGAATCATAGTTGGTTATATCAATATTTGTTTTTTTAGGGTCGAGCAATAGTAATTTTACAGGTAATCTCGAAAGTTTTTTTATTTTATCTGGGTTTCGTGTTGTTGCGCTGACAACAATCTTATGTTCATTCAGCATAACTGATAAATGCTGTGCTGTATATCCATATCCTATGATAAGAATTTTTTTTGTCATCGCTTTATTTTCACTTTATTTTTTGTACTGCACAAAAATCAGTTTCGATGATTTCTGCAGTAGTCTTACCAGACCCAAGAAATCCTGAGAGTACGGTTGTGGGTAATCTACTCATTTGAGGCATCTCCCTGGTTGTAACGCTCTTAAAAATGTTATAATATAACACTTGAAAATTTGAAGTCAAACCAATACAGCATTATTTTTGACCGAACACAATGTGGTGGCTGTCATGGGGAAAGCAGGTTTATTACAGAGAGCGAAGCAGTACTGCGATGTAGGCAAACATCGATTTACACAGCCCAGAGAGCGTGTATTGGTTGTGTTAGCTAATGTCGCCGAACCAATGGGTGCTTATCAGATTCTAGAAGCTTTATCTTCTGGTAAAGAGAAAATAAACCCACCGACAGTTTATCGTGCTATCGACTTTTGGGCGCAACATGGGTTTATTCATCGTGTGCAAAGCATGAATGCCTATATTGCATGCTGTGAGCATGATCATCATGAAAATTTCTGTATATTTATTTGTGATAACTGCAACGAAGTTGTTGAGCTACATATGGAATCACTATCACCTATTTTGGCTGAGATAGAAAGGAAGCACCTTAAGATAGCAAGATCAAATACTGAAATCCATGGTTCTTGCAACCAGTGTGGTTAAAATACATTTAGTGCTATTAATTTACGAAATTATAGCTTGTTAAAAATAGACTTTAATCGATGTCTATTTGAATTCAAAAAGCAAGACACGCCCGCTTTTTGCCAACAAATTGCTTATGCGCCACTGTGTATTTTAGTGATATAACTAAAATTCCGTTATCTAGATTTGAATTTGATGCTGACGATAAGTTTTATTATGAGCACAATTTCTTTGAATTCCTGTGTCTGGATATTTGTCTTGAAGCGTATATCACCCGAGCTACGACGGTTTTTGGAGCGGGGAATATAAGCACAGGCTATACACAGAAGCGCCCATTGAGCAAAACCCGCATAACTACAATACCCAAACAATGCGCCTGCAATAACACATCCAATATAATAATTATCGTAATGGGCAATTCAAAACCGCTGGCTTGCTAAGAGCGCGTTGTTTACCAGGCTTAAAAAGGAGCGCCAGTTTGATAAGTGCTTTTAGTGAAGCTTAGTAAAAACCCTGCTTATAGATAGCTAGCAGTTTTTAAGCGCAGCATATCTGAGCAACTCGCTGGCGCTTGTTTTCCGGATTAGGCTTGCGTTCTGTGTTCAGTGTGTGCTGATGGCATGGACTATACACAGAAGCACCTATTGATTTAAGTGAGTTTCATGAAAATATTCCGGAAATTCTCACTTGCAATTAGAGCGGGCTGGGTGTTTTTTAGCATTTATGTTATTTATTGGAATGGGCGGAATGGGCTAAAGTAATTTTATGTTGGTGGTAGTGTAAAGCCATTGGCAAAAAACATAATGCCGCCAAGCAATAAAATAAAACCAGCTCCGATAAAGTGTATAAAGACAATCGTTCTGCCGAGTGTGCTGATAGATTTGCGAAAATCACAGCCGTTAAAATAATATTGCATATAGGGTCGTTTAGAAAAGTATTTTTTAAACACGATACAGCCGCAGTATGTGCCAGCTCGGAACACTGGATTCAGTATCCACCACGAATTTTCAAAGGCTCTTTTATCATTCACAAATTCAGGGAATTGCTTATCGAAATGGCGCCCAACAATTGTGACGATAAATATGGCGTTAATTAGGAGGAGGGCAATGATGGTGCATCCTATAATTGCTATTGCTGTATTGAAGTGATCAAGAGTCAATTTTGTCTCCAACTTTTTTGATAAACTCATCCGCTAAAATATTCATCACAGCCTCAACAGAGCCAGCGCTGATAACCACAACCCAGCCACCACCAACAAAGGCAGAGCCGATAAGGACGCCAATACCAACACCAGCGAGCACTTCTAGTGAGTCCTCAATGGCCATTTTAATCCAATGTTGGTGATGATGATAGGCGTATTTAATGGCTGCAACGTCTTTCACAACATTAAACGCCACAAGTCCGCGACCAACCCACTTCAGGCAATCGCTAACGAGCGTTAGCCGTTTCGCTTCGTGGGTATTCATGATTTGCACTCCTTCACGGCGAGCATGCTTGTATGCTTTTACTGCGCCTGTATAGAGTTTTTCTCGAGTGAAATGATAGCGCTCTAACTCTTTTCGGTATATTTTTTGTAGGCGATCGTAAGCTTTTTTATAAGCGAGACGCTCTTCATTTTTGATAGCTTGAGGCCCTTTGGCGACATATTGTGCTAATGCCTCACGTACATCGATAACAGCTTTATGAAAGTACTCCGTTTGATGGTGTTTATAACCTAGCATGCCATCGGCAAACTCATAGATGGCAGTGCCTAGCCAGGCAAAAAAACCATTTTGTGACATTAAATAATTACTGACTTGATTGAGATTAAAAGCATGAGCTACAGTCATTGGATCAATTTTTTGTTTGATCATTGTATGGATGGTGTGGCGGGGGCCGGACATCATCCAGTCGAGTTCATAAATGACGCGTTCTTGATGAGTGTTGAGTGGGCAAGCTGGATTAGGTAATAATATAGTGCGTTCATCAGCAAATGCACGATGATGCATCACGCGGCGTGCTACACTATTTTTATTGATGCCCCAGATTTGCTCGGCTAAATCCGCATGGTTTTTACCTGTTAGCTTAAATGCAATAGATTCCGGTGTTTCATTAGCGCTGGTGACGTATACGTATGTAGAATCGAGGTCTTGTTGCATTATAATTTTTCAGCTCGCTCTAAGTTATAGCCAGTTGATAGTGGCGTTGCCATTGTATTGTCTGGGTTGCGCGCGATATAACTACGCTCCATCTCCGTATAAGCAATGTTGATGAGCTCTATGGGTTGTTTTTGATGCTGATGTTTGTATTCACGATAATGTGAAACAATCGCATTTTTTAAAATTGTTTTTGAATACGTTTGTGGTGTGTCGCCAGTGATTACATAATGAATTTCCAGTTCAGGAATAACTTTTGTATTATGCGCATATTCAAAAAATGCAATCGAGCTTTTATCCATGTATTTTACGAGAGTGATTTCTCCAAATGAAGGGGTGGTGTTATACCGATCCATAGATTTCCCAACCGACATGCTAGTTGGTCGTGAGACACCTGCAAAGTCTGCATCCAGGCATTCGATGCAATTTTCAAAGCCTTTTGCGGTCACGCTCCCCTTGAGAGCCGAACTTTTTAAATAAATAGCCATTACTGTTTCCTTATGGATTTTGATTTGAGAATTGTTGAGATTAAATAGTATAAAGAGGGGGGTGTGCAATACCGTAGTTCTTAGTAGCGTTTGCTGGATATTCTAACAATATCATGAAGCTCCCAGGCCGATATTTTCCAATCGATTGATTTAAAAGGATTTTGCAAATACACCCTTAGAGACTTTCACCTGTAATCAGCGTAAGCAGGATATTTTCTAACATCTACGCTATTTATAACTCTATAATCAGCGTAGATATGACTTATTTTTGCATTTACGCTGGTTATAATGCTATAATCAGCGCAAATCATATTTATTCTTGTCTTTACGCTGAATATAACATGAAATTTAGCGTAAATTTTAACCAAAATGGAGCCTTCCAGTGGAAACAGTAAGCATCATTGCAAGATCCGCAGAACAATCTCGTCTAGAAACAATCTATCGATCAGGAAAGTCAGAGCTATTGGCAATGTATGGGCGTCGGCGTGTAGGCAAAACTTTTATTATTAGACAATTATTTAAGCCTAAAGGTGTTTATTTCGAGTTTACAGGTATCCATAAAGCAGGTGTGAAGGTGCAATTATCTAATTTTGCGATGACCTTATCAGAAGCTTTTTACCATGGTTCGTACATGCCAGACTGTCCGGATTGGTTGAGTGCAGTTATGGAGTTGCGTAAAGCCATCGCTAACGTGCCGGGGAATAAGCGAGTTATTATTTTTTTTGATGAATTGCCTTGGTTTGCAACCCCGCGATCGGGAGCATTAGAAGCGATTGAGCATCTATGGAACCGATACTTATCGGATGATAATAGGGTGATGATGGTGTTGTGTGGCTCGGCTGCTGCGTGGATGATTCGTAAAGTGGTTCGGAATAAAGGTGGTTTGCACGGACGATTAACAGCACAGATGCGGTTGCAACCTTTTTCGCTTGGTGATGCAGAAGCTTATTTACGTGCGCAAAATATTCGTCTTGATCGCAAACAACTAATTGAGCTTTACTTTGCTTTTGGTGGTATTCCAAAATATTTATCCTATGTTAGAAGGGGGCAATCAGTTGCACAAAGTATTAATGAAATATGTTTTAGTGATGCGGGTGCAATGCATGGTGAATTTGACGGTATTTTTCGAGCACTGTTCAACCATGCTGAGCGGCATATTCAAATTGTTAAAACTCTCGCAAAACATCCATACGGGTTAAAGCAAAAGGATTTGCTACAAAAGGTTAAAATTCCTTCTGGAGGAACTGCGAGTGGCATCTTATTGGAGTTAGTCGAATCAGGGTTTGTTTTGCAAATGCCCCATTTTAATAAAGGGGTAAATGACTGTATTATTTTATTGAGTGATGAATATTCACTGTTTTATCTGACATGGATGCAAGGACAGGAACGCTTTCACTCTGGGTTGTCTGCGAAGGAAAATTATTGGCAAAGTGTCATGATGAGTCAGGCATGGCAGAGTTGGTGTGGTGTTGCTTTTGAACGTGTCTGTTTGAAACATATTCAAAAAATTAAAGAAGCTTTAGGTATATCTGGGGTTATAACACAACAAAGTGTTTGTCGTATTGTAAAAAATCAAGAACACTCAGGAGCTCAAATTGATTTAATTATTGATCGTGCTGATGGTTGCATTAATTTATGTGAGATTCGGTTTTATAATAAACAGTACTGTATGACACAAAAAGAAGCTGAGAAAATCAACCAAAGGCGTGAGATTTTTCGAGAAGTTACTCAATCCAAAAAAGCTATTTTCAATACCTTAATCACTACCTACGGGGCTGCTGAGAATAATGCTTATCTTCAGGCTATTGATAACCAATTGATGATAGATGCTTTGTTTGATTGATTTTTTTGATGCAAGTGAGTAAGGCAATACCGTAGTCTTTAGGTGTTGTGCCACGTGCTTGCCCTGCGGTATATTGGTCGTAACGATTGATAGGAGAAGACGATGAGTGACGCATCTTCAGGTTGGAAGGATTTTATTAAACTGTGCCGAGATGTGCAGGATGAGGTCTTGGTTGCAGAGCTGCTGGACTTTTTATTTACCCATGAAGAAAAAAATAATATTGCTACTCGTATCTTGCTCGTTAGGGAGTTGATGAGTGGTGAGAAAACGCAGCGAGAGATTGCTAAGGATCTGAAGGTCAGTATTGCTAAAATCACCCGAGGTTCGAATAGTTTGAAGCGTATATCACCCCAGCTACGACGGTTTTTGGAGCGGGAAATATAAGCACGTGCTGTACACAGAAGCATCTGCGGTCTTTCTGTTTGTAATGATGCTGTTTAGCGATCTTTGAAAGTTTGCTCTGGATAAACCTGTTTTGCTTTTTTAATTGTAATTTTTCCCTGTAGTTTAGTCATACTAAATTGTGAGGTGATAATAATTATATGCTAATATTTGGTATGGATTTTAGTAAAGCTTTTTCAAATATACAATATACTATTTGGAGCCCATTGCATTACTAAGCTGTTGTGGTATGCTTATATAGTAATATTTTTTGTTATTGAAGCGGCTATATAGGTGTTGTTCATCGTAACGGATTTGTTTTTATTACGTATCTAAGGGAGCTTATTCATGCCTGTTAAGGAAAATACAAAAGATCAACAAGGCGCTACAAGAGATTTTTTATTTGGAGCACAAGCAATTGCTGATGAAATGACACGCTCCGTTCCTCAACAATACCGCTATCAAATTTCAGCGCCATTATCTTTTGGCGACACTATTGTAAGATATAATCAACGTGTTGAAGAAGGTGCTTCTCCTGAACAGGCTGCTGCTGAATCCGTTGTCAAAGAAGGTGCACATGCAACAACGTTTGTATCGCCAAAACTGGGTCAACTTTTTTCTGCATTGCCGAACTACATGGCACGGGAAGAAAGGTGTCGTGCTGGTGGTGATAGCTCGTTAGTTTGTCGCGTTTCAGCGACAATCGGTTCAGGGACTGAAATCCTTTCTGATCGTGCTGGCGATATTTTAATTAGTGCGGCTGCAATAGAAATGGGTTTAAGTGGAGGTTTGCTAACGCCTTTGGTTGCTGGTCAGGTGGTTGCTGGCACAGGCGCTAAATATTTTGCAGCGGATATCGGTGATAGTACGACAAAAGCATTAATTCCTTTAATGCGATTCGCAGAAGGTGAAGGTGGTGAGTTAGTTGATAAAGTCAGTGACTTTTTAAAAGAAAATATTGTTGATAACCTAAGAGGATTTGTTGCAGAAGCGCGAGCTGATGAAGTTGACGATTTTGATGAATACTGGGAGTCAAATGGGATCCGATTTGCTCAGCAGCTAGGTGTAGAAACATATGAAGATGTTTGTTTAACTTATCATTTAGGGCGCGATTTATTCAAGCAGAATTTTGAATTTAATGATGGCTCCTTTCGTTTTGCTGGTGCTTACTCAGCTTCCGCTTCTTCATCATCGCCGCGTGATTTACAAACTGCCCTGCGTGACTTTAAGCGCAAAAATAATTTTCAAACGAGTGTTGCTGTTTATTCTGATGAGGCGCCTACGCTTTCCGACACAGCTGTAAAACTTTTGCAACGACAGTTTGGTCAGCCTCAGGGGCAACTAAGAGATCGCTTAACTGAAGTTAGTCAAAGAATGAATGTCCCCTCTGCTAATTTTGCTGGTTTAAAATCAGATGTTCGCAGAACCGTTAATCAGCATTTAGCACATTTTTTTCATCGCTCATCTCAGTTGTCATCGCAAGAAATGATTGCCTCCGCTAAATCCATGTATGGTGTCATCGGTAAAATTGGCGAGCAAATCGATAGTCGTGGTTTACAGCGGGTTGCCGGTGTTGGTCAACAGCTTGTTAATTTTCATCAAGTGTTAGGCAAATTAAATATTAATCTACCAATGCTTGGTTCATTTACTCAACTATCATCATTTTTAAATCCAGCTGTTGGTGCAATTAGTGCGGGCATTGCGCTATTTAGCGCATTTGGTTTTGGTCGCCGTAAGAAAAGCAGTGCTTCTGGTGGAGCTGATACACAATTGGTAAAAGCAATCCAGGCGCTTCATTCGGAAATGCGTCAAAGCTTTGGCCAAGTGTTTCAAAATCAGCAGCGACTTTTTGAATCTGTTATGCAACTGGGTGAATTTACACAAAATGGATTTATTCAGGTTGGACGTCAGCTTGAAAGAATTATGCGACAGAATGAGCAGTTATTGGGTGCGGTTGATCGTAATTACGATGCAACCATTAGTCAAAGTGTTCGTGGGCAAGAAGAACGTTTAACTGAATTGGATCATCAAGCTGATGCTTTTTTAGGTTTTGATCATGAGTCAAGGCAGCGTGATGAATTGATGTTAGATATTTTGCAGCGAATAGAGCGCCGCTGTAATTTTTATGCTGCGCATAATGATTTTAAATCCATTCAATGGAAGAGTAATACGCCATTCAACGGCTGGTTTCATCTGGACCACTTGCAAGTTTTAGTGAATCGGAAAGAGTTTTTAGATTTTCAATTTAAGTTTTTCGATATTGCAAACGTATTTTTGTGGCAACGTGTTTTAAATTGTTATTTTGAAATACATTCTTATGCGACTGCTTCAGAGGATGAGGGGGTGGTTAAACAACATTATCGTGTTTTGCAGATGATTATGAAAACAGGTGAGGCCACAAAGCACTTTGTTGATACTGTAATGAAATTTGATTTTTTTAAGGCATTTTTTGCGTATTACCAATCAAAGCTCGATGCAATTAAAACTGATGCTGAAGGCTTATTAAAATTAATAGAAGATTTTTATAGTGAAGCTGCGATGACAACTCGCGCTGAAGCTTGTGTTGCGATGAATGCAGCGTCACCAGACAAAGGTCGTTTGGCAGAACCATTTAAGGCGAATTCGAGCTTTAATGATTTAGATGCTTTAAAAGACTTGCTCACCAAAAAAATTCGTAACTACAATGAACTTGTTAAGGAGCTTCAGCAAAACCAAGCTATTTTGTTGAGTTTGTTGCATTTAGATGTTGACGCAGTTTCTGGTAATGCTTTAGTAACAAAAACTCGCGGCTTAAGAGAAATTAGAGAGGAGTTATATGATTCGTTAGCTCAAGTTGAAAAGTCTACTCATGGCTTGGGGTTCTTTTGTATTACAGGTTCGGTAGAAAATCCATTTCGAAGCTTTACTGTTAGTGATGAAGAAGTGTTAGCTTTTGATGATCTGTTTGTGGAATCTGTTGTTGATATGAATCAGTATGTTGAAGGGGTAGTCAGCGCTGCTTTAATGTATCAGGAACTTCTTCAGCAGCAATTTCCTGAGCATGTCGCTGTTGTTGAAGATCATGCGGCAAGTTTTGATGTTCAAAAACTAGTTGAACTTAGAGGGTCATTGCAACCTGTTTTTGATATTGCGCAGCCAGCAAAAGGTCAGGCATTAGCCATGGTTGTTGGTGTTACCGGTTCTGGGAAAAGTACATTGGTGAATTATGAGCATGGTTGTGATTATGAAGATGCCACTGACGATGATGGATTTCCAGTTGCGAAATTAAGCGAGGGCTCTGAAAAAGAAGTTTGTAAAGTTGGAGAAGATCCTATCGATTCGGAAACTCAGCTACCTCAAGTAGTGTCTGTATTGGATGAGAAGGTTGTTTTTTGTGATATGCCAGGTTTTGGTGACTCTCGAGGCGAAGTTGTACAAATGCGGAGTGATATGTCATTAGAAGTTATGGCTAAGAGCGCTGAAAAACTAAGCGGGCTAGTTTGGGTAATTGAGTATGGCTCACTAGCGAGTAGAGGAGTGATTGGTGAATTCAAAAAAACCTTATCGTCTTTTGTTGCCATTTCTAAGGGTAATTTTAAATTAATGAGTGATTCTTTAGTTGTCGCTATTTCGAAAGCAGATAGTACAACATCATCGGAAGCAGTTATCGCTCGTTTAAGCCGTTTAGCGAAAGCGAGGTCGTTGGGCGATGATGAGGGGCAATTACTTTTAGAAATTATTGCAAGGCTGCGTGAGCATCCAGAAAGATTATATCTTTCTGATGTTTTTGATTCAGCAAAACGTGGTGAGTTAACCGGTGTTGTTTCAGCGTTACCAGGAATTAATGCTGATGAATTAAATTTTGTTTCTTTTAGTGATGTGCAAGCACACTATAGAAAAGACGTTCTTGCTTTTGCAAGGCAATATAATGATTCTGTAGGTAGAACTGAAACCGCAAAAGCAGAAAAATTAGGGGCTTATCAAGAAGTATTAGAAAAAATAATACGAGCTAAGGCTCAAATAAGTGCCCTTACCGATCCTCATTCTGATTTAAACTATGTTGCATTCGAACGAATAAAATTTAATTATAGTAAGCAAACTATTGATGAGCAGAGAGCTACAGGTGTTGTTACTGACTCTAAAACCAGTTGTAGGAATCTAGAGAGCTTTCGAGCTACTGCAATTGCTGCGGGTTATACAGAGCAGAGTCCTGTATGGGGAGGTCAAAAAAATTACTTTCATCATTACTTTAAGCGAGTTCGCCTTTCAGAAAATACTTTAACAAGAACTCTCTATTATTTAAATACTGATATACCAATGAAAGCACAGATGTTTGTCAGAGATCAATCTGCAGGGATCACGATTGTTCGTGAATACTCAACGACAAGTGTTTGGGCTATGGAGTTCAGTTTTCCTGCTGGAGTAGATGTTAATCACACTTTCGAACTATTATCTCACAAACAATTTGT
Source organism: Gammaproteobacteria bacterium (assembly GCA_021774015.1). Lineage (GTDB taxonomy): Bacteria > Pseudomonadota > Gammaproteobacteria > Coxiellales > Coxiellaceae > JAJFJO01. The sequence goes on along the minus strand of JAJFJO010000375.1, from coordinate 2,614 downwards.
CGACCGTGATGTGGCTGCTGAAATTGAAGCATTAGAGGGACAATTATTGAAGTATGCTCATGAGTGTTTGAGGCTTCAAGATGACATACGCACGCTTGATGAGAATTTACGTCGTACGATTGTGGGTCAACATCAAGCCTTATCACTTTTAGTCGATATGAGTAAAATTTTTGGTTTATCTGATGAGGACGATATCCAAAAATTTGTGAGCCACTTTACGACTTATTTTAGCGGTGTTTATTCTGGTGGCACTTCTTTTTCAGTGCCGGATTTTTCTTTTAGTGGTGGTAAAAAACAAGGTGCAACTGGTGTTAGTAACCCATCGCTCATTATTGGCCCTTCAACAGTTGAAGGGTGGGCTATTCACCATGTGCTTGGAGATGGAAATTGTTTTTATCGTGCGCTTGCTCATCAATTAGAGCTTATTGGCCATCCTTTGTTTGATGAGCTGCTGCGAGATCATTCAGCAGAAGAAAGGCAGCAGAAACTTCGGCAACGGTTAGATCCAAGATCACAAAATACTAAATGGGTGGATAGTGAATATGATTTTCCTGGAATTTTAAATTTACTGGATATTATTATTGCTGTTGTTGATACACGCTATCCAGAGCGTGCTTTTCAATGTTATTACCTTGATGATTCTAATAAATTTTGTACTGCTTCTGATGATGCAGGTTTAACATTGCCTGATAAACCAGTTGTTCGAATCACCTTTACAGGTAATCACTATGAATCAGTTACTAGCCATCCGGCTCTAGCAGAAGGACCTATTTGCGAAGCCTATGAAGCACTTCCTTTACCTGAGATTCTAGCTGAACATGCTGGTGCAGCAGCGGCTGGGTCTGATTCCTTGCCAAAACCAAAATCAGCAGGACAGGCAAAAGCACTAGGAAATCTTGGGCAGTTTAAACAGCCGTCTAGGAAAGCAGGGGCAGCTGAACCTTCGCCAGAAGATCCTTCGCCAAAAGGCATCAGAAGGGGCCCCAAACACTAGTAATTTGCCGGCTGTAACTCTATGATTGTAAAGATAGTTGACTTTTGTGGGGTTTTTCATGAGTTGCTGGATAAATCGAATTTTCAATAGACGGGCCTCATTTTTCACCCCAAGCTCAAAAAATTTTAGTAGTAGGCGTGCTGAGTGTATTCATTTGCTTGAAAGTTTAGCAAACAACCTGCCTCTAGCAAATCTGCGTTTTCTAGGTTTAAATGCAATATTTATCAATAAGTTATATCGTAAATTGATTTCTGGTCAAGCTCCACTGCGTTATTCTTGAAAAGGAAACTTGCAATTCCCAATGTAATTTTGTATCGTTACAGCATTGCAACGTAAAAGGTAACACTCTCATGCTTCAACAATTAACCATCGATGAATTTAAAGCCCTCAGCTCTGAGAATAAACGGGTTGCTGTATCTCGGGAGATATATGGTGATATGCTCACTCCTGTTGCTGTATTTCGCACGTTAGCTGCAGGCCGTAGTGATGCTGCATTGTTAGACTCTTCTGAGCATAGCACTGCCTCAGATGCCTGTATTTATGTCGGTCTTGATCCGGTTGCTGAATTTAGAGCAACCGCGAATACGATTGACATTATTGTTGATGGCAAAACGACAACTAAAACCGGAAACGTGTTACAGCAACTACGTGAATTTTATCAACAGTATCGTTGCGCATCATTAAAAACATTAGCGAAATTTGCGGGTGGCATGATTGGTTTTTTAAGCTATGATGCAGTCCGTCTTATTGAAAACATTTCTGATCGTCATCCTAATGAAGATAGTATTCCCGATGTTCATTTTACATTTTATGGTACGCATATTGTATTTGATAAACGTTCGGGTAAAGCGACTATTGTTAAGGTGGTTGAAGTAAAAGATGATGTTGAGACGAGTTACCAAACAGCGCTTGATGCGATCGATGTCGTTATTGAAAAGATGATGGTTGGTGCACAAGAAAAATCTAAAATGGTGCCACAGACTAATGCGGATGCAGCAAAAATCACGTCTGATTTGAGTGATGATGAATTTGCTGCAATTGTTGAAAAAGCAAAAGACTATATTCGACAAGGGGAAGCGTTTCAAGTGGTGACTTCTCGCCTTTTTCAGCGCTCTTATCAAGGTGATGACTTCGATGTTTATCGTGCGCTACGCGTATTAAATCCATCGCCGTATCAATTTTATATTCGTAACAAAGATTTCACCATGGTTGGTTCTTCGCCAGAGCGTTTGGTGAGTATGCAATCCGGTGTTGTAGAAACTATGCCTATTGCAGGTACGCGTCCAAGAGGGAGCACTTATGATAGTGATATCAAGCTGGAAAAAGAACTGCAAGAGGATGAAAAAGAAATGGCAGAACATATGATGTTGGTTGATCTGGGTCGCAATGATGTTGGTGCGATTAGTGAGCCAGGCTCTGTTGCAATTGCTGAGTTAGCCAGCGTTCATCGTTATTCGCGAGTTATGCATATTGTATCTCGTGTACAAGGAAAATTGGCGGATGATAAAGACGCTTTTGACGTTTTAAGTTCTGTATTTCCCGCTGGAACATTAAGCGGTGCGCCAAAAATACGTGCGATGGAGATTATTGATGAGTTGGAAACATCACGTCGCGGTGTAT
>JAJFJO010000374.1 GCA_021774015.1 Gammaproteobacteria bacterium | reverse complement strand
GAAGACCATTCTAGGGGGCAATTGTTAATTGAAGATGAATGGATGTGACTAAATTGTAACGATGCTGTAACAAATGGGTATTTAGTGAGTGGTGACTCCTAATCCTGCACTTCTGAAGAAACCAGTTGTTCGGTTGACAACTAAGCGGTTAAAATACGGGGATGGACACACAGAACGGACTCAATTTAAGGCTGATTAATGTCACCACGGCGCTGATAGCGACGACGCTGGTGGTATATATTTGTATCGTTGGGCGCTCAATTTTATTGCCAATCGTGGCTGCCATTGTATTGTGGTACCTCATTATCCGCTTAACGGCGACATTTAGCCGCGTGCCTTTTACAAAAATACGCATCCCTTTTGTCATCGCTTTAATATTAGCGTTTGTTGCCACGGGCATTATTGTATATGCACTAGTGAATCTTATTTCACATTCGATTAATGGCATTGTGCAAGATGCGCCGAAATACCAAGAACGTCTCAATGAATTGTTGCAATGGGTGAATTCAACGTTACATATCAAACTTGATTTTCGTAAAATGTTAGAAAAAGTAAATCTTACTTCTATTTTCACCAACATCGCTTTATCGGTCACCTTTATCACAGGGAATTTAGCGCTGATTTTTGTATATGTCATGTTTTTATTATTGGAATCTAAAACACTAGACAAAAAATTGAGTGTGATTTTTGGAGGGGCGGATAAAGCGGCGCGAGTGAGTCATTTATTGCAGCGCATTAGTAAGGATATTAATACATATATGAAAGTAAAAACATGGATGAGCTTGTTAACGGGTGTGTTGAGTTATCTTATTTTGACGTCGTTTGGTGTCGATTATGCTCAGTTTTGGGCGGTGTTGATTTTCTTATTAAATTTTATTCCTACTGTGGGGTCTATTTTAGCTGTAATATTTACGCTACTAGCAGTGTCTGTGCAAATTACAACATGGAGTTCGTTTATTTTTCTCGCGCTTCTATTGGTAGGCGTGCAATTTGTTGTGGGTAATATTCTTGAGCCGCGTTTTATGGGCAAGAACTTAAATTTAAGCCCGTTGGTTATTTTGATTGCGCTGGCATTTTGGGGCTCGGTGTGGGGTGTGTTGGGTATGTTTTTATGCGTGCCCCTGATGACAATATTAAATATCATTTTGGCCAATTTTGATAACACGCGCCATCTTGCTGTGTTGTTATCTGCAAATCCGGAAGCATTGGTTTAAGCCTAGAAAACGCGCTCCACTACGTTTTCCAGGTTAAACAATTTCACCATTCCAGAGTTGTTTTAAAAAGTCCTTCCAAAATAGGCATTCAACATTATCCCCAAATTTCTTGGGGAGTACCTCAAATGATACTAATATAAGCCGGCGAAGCTGGTGGTGTTCTGCTAGTGCGCGAAGATTCTTGGCGTGTGTGCTATCTACTCGTTTCGATGCTTTTATTTCAACAGCCACCTCCATATCACCCAGGATAAAATCCACTTCTAGGCCGGTACTGGTGCGCCAAAAGTGAAGCGGTAGCTCTGGATCTTTATAAGCCTGGTAGGCTTTCAGTTCCATCATAATAAAATGTTCGAATGATCTTCCAAATTCGGATGTGGAGAATACGGGCTGTCTTCTTGCTAAATAATTTGAAACGCCAGTATCAAATAAATAAAATTTTTCTGCCTCTATCATTCTCCTATCTGGTGTTTTTTTCCAGGGGCGTAGGCGAAAGCCAAGCAGTGTATCTTCTAATATTTGAAAATAGCTACGAACGATTTTTGCGCTTACCCCAGTTTCTCTGCTGACATTGGTATAATTTAATAATTCGCCATTAGTGAGAGCCGCAACTCGTAAAAACTCAGAAAATGCAGGAATATTTTGCACGACGGCTTCTGCTGCAATTTCTTCTTTAAGGTAGTCGGCAATGTATGCGCGTAATTCTTGTATGGGTTCGGGGCTTGTAAAATGAGAGGGAATAAAGCCGGATGTAATAGATTTTTCAATATCGAAATCACCTAGCTCAGGTGTGCAAAGTGGTGTCATGGTATATCGCCATGCGCGCCCACCCAATAAATTGGCATGGCTGCGTCGTAGTTTGCGGGGACTTGAACCGGTTAATAGGAAAGAGCTTTGTGTGTTTTCAATCATCCAGTGTACTTCATTTAGAATGTCTGGCACCATTTGTACTTCATCAATAACAATCAGTTTAGTGGCATCAGAGTACCGTTCTCGTAATAAAGAAGGTCGTGATATATAGTCAGCAAAAACATCGGTTTTTAAAAAATCGATGACAATAGCATCTTCTAGATGTTCATTAATCCAGTAGCTCTTTCCCACTTTGCGGGGCCCCCAAAGAAATGCAGATTTATTGGGGGGGAGTTGAATGTTCAGCAGTCTATTAAAAGTTTCCATTTAAGACATTCTATCTAGATAGTATTTCCTGTCAAGGCAATATATCATTGTTTTTGTTTCCTAGCAGGGAAGATAATCATAAGTTCTATTGTAACTCATTGTTTTATAGTATTGATTGATTTAACTTTCCCTTTCTGCAGATATTTTTTGAATTTTGCGCATCAGCTCGGGGACTTTGGCTGCGATATCATAGAAATTGTCGCGCTGTAGTGAGAGCAAATCACAATAAGTGTGGGCTCGTACGGTCGCATTTCTTGGTTTATTAGCGATTAATGCTGCTTCGCCAAAAAAATCACCCTCTTCTAAGGTTGCAATTAACGTTTCCTCTTCATTTTTTGTGATATACACATCAGCAGTTCCCCTAGAAATCATATAGAGTTTTTCGCCGATAACGCCCTCCTCAATGATATTTGTACCGGGTTTTGCAAGCTCAATGGTAAAATATTGATTTAGTTTAGATAAGGTAGAGTCATCGAGATCTTTAAAGAGATCGATTCTTTTAAGAAAGGCTTTATCTACTTGCGAGGGTCGTGTGGCTAGAGCGGATTGTCTGCGCCATAAGTCGGCATATATCCCGCCTTTTGTGAGGAGCTCATGATGCGTGCCTTGTTCAGCGATGCGGCCATGATCCATCACAATAATCTTATCAATATCTTTAATATAACGTAACTGATGTGTAACATGGATGACAGTTCTTCCTTGTCTCAGTTCTTTAATTGTTTTGTTGACAGCATGGGCTGTGTTTGTGTCTAGCGATGACGTAGGCTCGTCAAGCAGCAAAATTTCAGGGTCTTTGATAATAGCTCTAGCAAGCACGATGCGTTGTCGTTGCCCCATAGAGAATCGTTCGCCTAAATGCCCTGCAATAGTGTCGTATCCTTTAGGGAGGGACAATATGTGTTTATGGACTTTCGCCAGTTCAGCTGCGCGATAAATATCTTCGTCAGTGGCGTTTAATTTGCCTATTCCTATGTTTTCTCGAATAGTGGTGTCGAATAGAATGTTATCTTGGAAAACGACAGACATCTTGGAGTACAGCGCATCATCACTCCAGGTATTTAAATGAGTGCCATCTAAGTAAATGTTGCCACTTTGAATATTATTAAGGCGAGCCAGTAAGTGGATAAGCGTTGACTTTCCTGAGCCGCTTTTCCCTATAATAGCAAGGCACATTCCCTTATCTAGGCTGAAATTAATGTCCGTGCAGGTTGGTAAGTTAGGGTTATGACTGAAGGAGACATTATTGAACTCTATAAAGCGATCACTTTTTTCTGCCGTAACCTGTTTTATATCTTCTTGAGTTTCTTGAGGTGATTTTTGCAGGAATTTTTTTACTCGCTGCATGCTATCTGCTGCAACAACCATCGGTGGGTAATGTTCAGATACTTTTTTTACATCTGAATTTAGTTTTGTGAATACAGCAACAAACGCAATCAGTGAGCCCATCGATAGTGAGCTTGTCATTACTAAATAGGCACCAAAGAGCAGAATCAAAAGAGACGATAGGCTGAAGGTGAGGAGAATGGTTTCTACTGTAAGCGCTCTATATTTATTAACAGCAGTAACACTATCGTTTCTGCTTGATAGCATGGGGGATAGTTTGTTGAGCTGATGTTTTGATAAGCGGAACGTTTTAATGATGATTCTTAATAGTAAGTTTTCTTCAATAATTTTTAAAATACCATCCTCATTTTTGCTCCATTGTTCGCTGTGTTTTATTGCATTTTTATGAAATTTTCTCGGGAAAAATAAAGCGAAGGGTAGCAGGAGTGTTGTCAGGATAGCAAGTTTCCATGACAGGCTGTAAATAATGATAAAAGCGAATGTGATTTGTAGAATGTGCAGTAAGATGTCGGGTGTTACACGTATAATGGACTCTTCAATGAGGGTGAGGTCTCTAGAAAAATAAGTTAATATTTTTTCATTTTTAATGGGTTGGTTTCCAGCTGAGGAGGGCAGCACTTTTTTAAATATTTTTCTGGTGAAGTCGTTCATTATCCCTGCGCCAACTTCACCGGCTAATGTTTTTATGCGGACGTTGGTAAGCATTTTAATGATAGAACCTACTATAAGAGTGCCAATGATGAGCATCAGTAATGTTAGGTTGTGATTAACGATGGCGTCATCGTAGATGAATTTGTACGCTACGGGCTTTGCCATGCTATAAAGTGCTGTATACAACAACCCGGCGCCAATGATTAGTGACCATCGGGTGAAATTTTTGTATAAGCTCAGGCTTTCTTTAAATGCCTTCCAAAGTCCAATTTTGGCGGGTTTCTTGTTTGGCGCTATGTGTGACATTATAGAACAATCTCCATTCCTACTTTTGCTAAAACGACGTTGCCCCATAATTTTTTAGCATTCTTCTCAATTAGCTGAAGTGCATTATCATCATGAAAATAAGCGTGGTGATACAGCACTAATTTTTTAACATTTGCAGCTTGGCATAATTTAATTCCCTGTTCAGGTGTTGAGTGGCCCCAGCCTTTTCGGGTTTCAAATTCTTTTTCACTGTAGGTTGCGTCATAAATTACAACATCGGCATCTTGAATAAGCCTTAGCACACTTTGATCCATATTGTTGTCAACGTGCTCGGTATCTGAAACGTAGCAAACAATTTTATTATTGCTGAGTAGTCTATAACCCATTGCGCCACCTGGGTGGTTTAAATATTCAGATGAAATTTTTGCATTTCTTAAATGGGTATCTTCTCCTGGCTTTAAATCAATGGTGGTGATGTTGTTATCAGTCTTTGATGGTTTGGCCGGGAAAAAAGGCTGCGAGAATAATTGGTTATACACAAAATCTTCTATGCCAGTGACCCCTTCCACCGTTGGCCCATAAATAGATAAAGGAAAGTGTGGGCTGTAGAGTGGCTGAAAAAAAGGAATACCAATGATGTGGTCGTAGTGCATATGAGAAAGAAATAAGTGTAAATTTTTATGTTTTTGAGTTATTAGTTCATTGCCTAGTGATACAAGACCGGAGCCACCATCAAAAATAACGAGAGTGTCCTCATCAATATCGACGGCGACACAACTGGTGTCACTTCCAACTGCTGTGTATCCTTCATTCCCGATAGGAGCGCTCCCTCGAGCTCCCCAGATTTTAATAATCATTTTTACTTCCGTGTAGCATTTGTTTGCTGATTAAGAGTTTGGTAGTGTCCACTGATAAATTTTTTCCCCATCTATTTCCTTGTCTAGAGCAACAAAACCTTCCTTAAGCTCTTCTAAGGCATCATAAGAGGTTTTAGATAAATAAATGGCATCATGCTCAGCATATTTTTGTAAGTGCCCCGCAATATCAACAGCGCGGTCGCTCAATTTTTCAAGTGGTTCGCTTTCATCAAACAGAACTTTGCCGCTATTGATGCCGATTCTGATGGAGAATGCTCCGGCCACTTTTTTTTCGGTATCATTAAATACTTTTAATTCCGCCAGTAATTTTTGGGCGCTATTGATGGCGTATTTTAGCTTTACAAAAGCAGCCATAATGCCATCCGGAGTGCTGGCAAACTTAATGCAGTGGTTTTCATCTAAAATTTGAGTAACAAGTTCGTTATAGCGGTCAAAATCATGTTGGATGGCCAGCTTGTCTTCTTTTTCTTTCATAGCAGTAGAGCCAACTACATCGATCGATAAAAAAGCCATGGTTTTTTCCATTTCATTGAGCTGGTTTTTTAAGGAAAAAATATCTTCAATGAGTTCTTTTCGTGTTTTTGGTTTAGCGTGTTTTAATTGGTCTATCTTTTGACTAAGCTCGGTCATTGGTTGAGATTGTGGTGCGTTAGCATCACCAGGTTGTAAATCTTGAAGCTTGCGTTTTTCTCGTAAGTATAAGGCGAAATTACTGAGGCGAAAGATAAGTGAGTTTAAAAAGCCAGCTAGTATGAGGACTAAAATAATCAAATATAAGCGTGAAAGGTCTAACCCAGCAACTCGCGTTGGAATAACCTTGCCAATTGCTTTTTTTAGTGGGAGTCGAACACTTTGTTCAATATCACTCATCTTCTTGAGGATGGTATAGGAATTGTAGTTTGTCACATAAGGTTTTGCTAAGGGAGTCAGCGTGGCAATGACTAAGAGAAAGCAGCAGAGCCTAATGATGCGGAGCAAGAACACGCCTACTTGTATTATGAAACGCATCATATTTACCCTTTTATCAATAAATCAGTTAACTAGGATATCAGAAAAATAAATGTTGATACAGACGTTAGGTTTGCAATAGGATTGAGCGTTGTTTCTAGCATCATTTAGCGGCTATTTTTTTATCTTATAGGGCGATGGTTAGAGCAAGTTGCAGGATGCAGTATTGCAATAATGTGGGCGAAGGTCTGTGTGAGATGACTGTCTTTTGGTTTGCTCAGCCGTTACAATACCCCCTATGAAAACAAAATATGACATCATTATTGTTGGGGGTGGCCTGGTAGGTTGCGGTGTGTTGCATGCGCTACAGGGTTTAGGTTTGCGCATAGCGATGCTGGAAAAAAATGTGCAGAAGCTGCAAGCGAGCCTCAGTAGTAAACAGCTTGCAACCGACAGTCGACCGATTTCTCTTTCCTATTCTAGTTATCGTATTTTATCGACACTTAATATATGGCCGGCATTAGCAGAAAATGCGAGTCCGATTAAACAGGTTCATGTGTCACAGCAAGGTCGATTAGGCCGCACATTGATATCCGCGGATGAGTGCGGTGTCGATGCACTAGGGTATGTGGTGCCTTTTAGTCGTTTGCAGCGTGGGTTGGTTCAGGGTGTGTTTGAGTTTACTGATGTTGATTGTATGCAATCTGATAATATCGTGAGTATCGATCATGGTGCTTATGGTGTTGATGTCACATATGAGGCTGAGCAGGAACAACACACGTTGCATGCAACGTTATTAATAGTGGCAGATGGCACTGCTTCTCATTGTCGGGATTTATTACGTATTGATACGACGGTAGAAGATAACGATGAGGTTGCGATGGCAGCTTTGTTGCAATTGTCACGAGAACATAATAATGCGGCTTATGAGCGTTTCACAAAAAATGGAACGGTTGCAGCATTGCCGATGTTTGATAATACTCAGTACCGTGTAGTCTGGACGATGAAGAGAGAGCATGCGGATTATTTACAGCAGTTGGATGAATGTCAGCTATTAAATGAAATTAAAACAGTATTTGCAGGGCGAATCGATGCTGTTGAATCTTTAAATGTTGGCGGGTGGTTTCCATTGAAGACAGTATTAGCACAACGACAAGTTGCTGAGTCCAGTGTGTTAATAGGTAATGCAGCGCATACGATTTACCCGATTGCAGCGCAAGGATTTAATTTGGGTTTGCGTGATGTGGCTGTGTTAGCTGATGTATTAGAGGCGGCTTTGCGCAATGGTCAGCTGATTAATAATGATGCTGTATTGCGTGCTTATACGGACTGGCGGGAGCAGGACCAACGTAAAACGATTGGTTTAACGCGCTCTTTAAGCACTATTTTTGATTGCCAATTGCCTTTGTTTGATCATGTACGTGGGTTAGGGTTATTGAGCTTGGATCTATTAAGCCCGCTAAAAAAACGATTTGCGCAACAAGCGATGGGGATGTCAGGTAAGTTGCCGCGATTGTTGCGAGGCATTTCACTGGTAGAAGAGGTGGCGTAATGAATGCACCTAAGCAGTATGATGTGATTATTGTTGGTGGTGGCATGGTGGGTTTACTATTTGCCGCGCTGCTTGCTGAACATAATTTTTCTATTGCTATTATTGAAGCGCATGAGCCCGTTTTAAAATGGTCTGATAATAGTCGTGATGCGCGTGTTAGTTCTATTAATATTGCTTCAAAGCACATGTTTCAGCATCTGAGTGTGTGGGATGATTTTAGTGCCGCTGCATTGGCGCCATTGCGCTGTATGGACGTATGGGACAATATGGGTGGTGGTGATATTCAGTTCGATGCGGCGGATGTTGGTAAGGCTGAGCTGGGTTATATTGTTGACAACCGTGAGGTGGTGCGTGTGTTGTGGCAGCACCTGCAAACAAAACTGCAGGTTGATTTTTTTATCGCAAAACCACAATTGCTTGCGACTTACGATGATGTGACGCAATTAACCTTAACAAATGATGTTGTGTTAAATGGGAAGTTGTTGGTAGGTGCCGATGGCGGGCAATCCTGGTTGCGCGAAACGATGAATGTGCCGGTTACGGAGAGAAGTTACAACCAACAAGCCATTGTGGCGGTGACTCACACTGAAAAACCACATCGTTATACGGCGCTGCAAAGTTTTATGAATGAAGGGCCGTTAGGTATTTTGCCGTTAGCGGATCAGCACGAGATGGCATTTGTTTGGTCTTCAACCGTTCCACGAGCGCAAGAATTATTACAGCATGAACGCGAGCAATTTGAACTAGAGTTAGTGAATGCACTGGGCTCTAAATTGGGTGATATGCGCTTGTTAACAGAGCCAAAAGCTATCCCTCTCACTATGCGTCATGCAAAATTTTATGTAGGTGATGGGTTTGCATTAATCGGCGATGCGGCACATAGTATTCATCCATTAGCGGGGCAGGGTGTTAATTTAGGGTTTATGGATGCGGCTTGTTTGGCAGAAGTGATTGTAGATGCGGCAGCTGCCGACAAAGCATGGTATGAAAAATCATGTCTACGCCGTTATGAGCGTTGGCGCAAAGGATACAATCAAATGATGTTATGTTCCATGCGTGGGTTTAAAGAGCTATTCACGGACCAATCTCCTTGGGTTGTTCAATTGCGTAGCCAGGGTTTGAATGTGACGAATAAGTGTAGCGTGTTGAAAAACTGTTTTGCTCGTTATGCGATGGGTGATGTTGGAGATTTGCCAAAGTGTGCGAGCATTAAATCTCGCTGATGCTGTTAGAATCTTTTATGTTGTTATCCCCCCGATTTTTGAGTTAAAATCCACTTCAGAAAGTATTTTTGGTTTGTTAATGCTTAGTTTCTTTTAGCTTGGCAATTAAGGATTAATAGAGCTGTTTTTTGTATCATAATTAGGAGAAAAGCAAATGACTTTATCGAGTGCTGAAAAAGACGCTATTTCTAAAGAATTTTGTGGTTTGCTCGATAATATTGATGGCTTTAGTAAAGCAGTTCAAATACTTCACGAACATGAAGGTGATCGAGATTTTATGAAACAGTTAGTTGATATGCAAAGTCCAGGTCGCCAAACAATTATATGCAAAGCACTATTTCGTCCAAAATTAGACGTATTCGAATTTTTACTTAGCCTATCTCCTGACTTAGGAATAACTGGGGGGGGTAGTTGGACACCCCTGTATCTGGCTGAAAGAAGGTATGAAATAAGCAAGCGAAACAGTAAGTCTTCACCCTCAGAGTTAGCGACCCAAGCTGCCATCATTGATTTACTCAGAGAGCACAGTCCTCCGGAAATTGTTGAGGCTTCCACTGCGCGTATTGAGCAAGTTTGTAGAAGAAGAGCAGAAGCCTCAGCAAGGCGTGCAGGAGCAGCACTTCGGGCATATAGGGAGGGAGAGTTGGAGATTGCGGAATTAAAAAAACAGCGTTCACGTGAGATGGATAGCGCAGCACTTGAAGCAATATCAGAGAAAATTCAATCAATTCAAGATCTTATTCTTGATCTTGAGAGACATATTGCTGCGGGAAAAAATTCCCCTGAAGAGTCTGCATCCTTGAAGAGATATGCTGCCCTTCTAAAATTAAAAGTAGAAACCTTCGTTGCTCAGTATGATGTAGTACAAAGAATGGATGTTGATGCTCGTTCTTCAGAGATTTTGGAATTGAAAGCACAAGTTGATGAATTTTGCACCAGTATACTGAAAGGCAAGTCTAATCAAGACCAGGATGCTGGTACCTGTTCTTCTTCGGACACTGGAGTGTCTAGGAATCCTTACACACAATTTGGTGCAGGTGCAGGTGCAGGTGCAGGTGCAG
>JAJFJO010000373.1 GCA_021774015.1 Gammaproteobacteria bacterium | reverse complement strand
TGTGCGTAGCAATCAAGCTTAACGCATAAGGAATTTTCACTGTAAAATAATTTTTTTCTTGTTTTTGATTGGGAAAGGCTATTAAGTACCAAGCTGCTGGTGCTTTTTGAGTAGCCCACTGCGCCTCAATAGCTGCCATTTTTTCAGGTTCGTATTTAGAAACCTGCAACCCATTCTGATCGCCATAAAACGCAACCACTAAACAAGCAACCAGCCCAAACCCAACAGCAACACCAAAAGAACGTTTGGCAAAAGCCACATCACGGTTATGCAATAAATAATAAGCACTCACACCCATGACAAATATAGACCCGACTAAAAAGCCGGCAAATGCTACATGACCCACACGAACTTGTGCTAGCATATTAAGGTATAAACCGGCAATACTGGTTATGCTTAAACTCATATTTTGGAAATTCATTGTGGTATACATCGGGTGTTGCATCCAGCTATTGGCCGCTAAAATATTAACAATCGATAAACTCGCACCCAGCGCCATGAAGAATGTCACCATAAAGTGTGCTGTTTTGCTCAGCTTATCCCAACCAAAGAAAAACAAACCAAACATCGTCGCTTCGAGCATAAATGCCGTGATACCTTCAATCGCTAAAATCGGCCCAAAACTTCCGCCGATCATGCGGGAAAAGTAAGACCAATTAAGCCCAAACTCAAACTCCATCGTGAGGCCACTAATCACACCAATGGCAAAGTTAATCGCGAGTAATTTACCCCAAAATTTTGTCATATCGCGATAGACGACTTTACCGCTAATAAGATACGCCGCTTCCATAATCACCACCAGCCAGGTTAAACCAAGAGTGAGTGGCACAAATAAAAAGTGAAATAAAGCAGTAAATGCAAATTGAAATCGAGATAGATCCGTTACAAGTAAGCTTGGTATCATGGTCTGCACTCTCCTTGGCGATATACCGATTGCTTGGAATTCTACCAGCTTGTTGATTTAAAATCAAAATTTGCTATACTTCGCGCCTATTAAATAGGCTTTTAACATGAAACAAACGCCATTACAGCCGCCAATACCTCAACCGAACGACAACCAAGTTCAATGGAGTGGTTTGCTCGGCAGCAGCCAAAGCCTCGCCATCAGCAATCTCGCCCAAGAGATCGATCACCCCATTTTATTCATCGTAAAAGACATGACGCAGCTGCACCGTTTTTCACGAGAATTGAAATTTTTCGCTAAACAGCACAAATATCCGATACTGCATTTCCCCGACTGGGAAACGCTACCCTACGATCACTTTTCACCGCATGATGATCTTATCTCTCAGCGTTTGCTAGCGCTCTCGTCTATAAGCAACATGCAACACGGTATCGTGCTGGCAGCCATGCCTTCGTTAATGCATCGACTCTCACCAAAGTCATTTTTACTCGCACACAGTTTTACCGTTGCTTGTGGCGATACACTTAATCTTAAAACGCTACGAGAGCAACTCACACAATCGGCCTATCGCTATGTCGACCAAGTATTACAGCATGGTGAATTTACGATACGCGGTAATATTTTAGATATTTATCCCATGGGTAGTAATGACCCGTTACGTATTGAGTTATTTGATGATGAGGTCGAAAGTATGCGTACGTTCGACCCCGATACGCAGCGCTCAATTCATAAAATAGAACGCATTGATTTACTGCCTGCACACGAATATCCACTCGATGAAGCTGGCATCGAACATTTTCGCAATGCCTGGAGAGAACAATTTAGCGGCAACCCCATGGATTGCCCCTTATACAAAAGCATCAGCAAAGGTGAAGCAGCCAATGGCGCTGAGTATTACTTGCCTTTGTTTTTTGATGAGACTGCTTCTTTCTTCGATTACTTACCCGATACAATGCAAATTATTACACTTGATAACATCCATTCAACGGCGCAACAATTTTGGGATGAAACCACAGAACGCTATGAACAATTACGTTATGATATCACGCGTCCTTTGTGTGAGCCCAAACAAATCATGCTCCAAGTTGACGAAATATTTGCAGGCATAAAACACTATTCACAAATTGCATTAACGGACGCAGGAAAATCTCATATAACCTTTAATACAAAATCATTACCGTCACTATTAATTAATAGCAAAACCAAACGTCCGCTGTCCAACTTAGAAGACTATATTAACAATGATAAGAAGCGTCTATTATTTTGTGCAGAAACCACGGGGCGACGTGAAACATTATTAGACCTACTAAAGACCATTTCAGTATTTCCGAAGGAATATGCAAGTTGGCAGGATTTTATGGGGAGCGATCAGCGTTTTGGCATTACCGTTGCCCCTATCGATGCTGGATTTTTATTAGAAACCCCCAACATTGCATTAGTAACTGAATCCGAATTATTTGGTGAACAAGTTCAACAAAGACGATTGCGCAAGCAACGCCAGCTCGACCCTAACACCATGATACGCAACTTAACAGAGCTCAGCGTCGGCGCACCTGTTGTGCATATCGACCATGGTATCGGGCATTATTTGGGACTTCAAACCATTAATACAGGCGATATTGAAGCGGAATATTTAACGTTGCAGTATGCTGGTAAAGATAAAATTTATGTGCCTGTATCATCGCTGCATTTAATTAGCCGTTATACCGGCGCCGATTCGGAGCGCGTGCCCGTAGCGCGCCTGGGCAGCGCGCAATGGAAAAAAGCCAAAGAAAAAGCCGCCAAACGCATTCGCGATATTGCTGCTGAATTATTAGATTTATACAGCCAACGCCAAGCAACGCCAGGTTTTGCCTGCAACCCTCCCGATGTTGAGTTCCAACGCTTCAGAGCAGCATTTCCATTTGAAGAAACACCGGATCAGGCAACCAGTATCGATGCCGTGATAGACAATATGACACAGCCACACAGCATGGATCGTTTAGTGTGCGGTGATGTAGGTTTTGGTAAAACAGAAGTGGCGATGCAAGCTGCTTTTTTGGCCGTACAAAGTAACAAACAAGTCGTAGTGCTGGTTCCCACCACGTTGCTTGCCACACAACACGAACAAAACTTCAAAGATCGCTTTGCCGATTGGCCAATAAAAATAGCTGGTCTTTCACGCATGCGAACAAAAAAAGAAAGCGATGAGATTATTGCTGGCCTTGCTGCTGGCACAATCGATATTGTCGTGGGTACGCATAAGCTATTACAAAATAATTTAAGTGTTAAGGACCTCGGTTTATTAATTGTTGATGAAGAACAACGCTTCGGCGTGCGCCAAAAAGAAAAAATTAAAGCGATGCGTGCGCACGTAGACATACTCACTTTAACAGCAACACCTATTCCACGCACACTGAACATGGCGATGTCGGGCACACGAGACTTGTCACTGATCACCACCCCACCCGCTCGTCGTTTAGCAGTAAAAACTTTTGTATCAGAATTTAAACCTGCTTTGATTCGTGAGGCGATTTTAAGAGAATCTATGCGCGGTGGGCAAGTGTATTTCTTGCATAACGAGGTATCTACCATGCCTGCTATGGTAGATAAATTGAAATCAATCGTACCCGAAGCAGAGATTCAAATGGCACACGGGCAAATGCGCGAACGTGAACTCGAACGTGTGATGTCAGATTTTTATCATCATAAATTTAATGTGCTGCTCTGTTCTACGATCATCGAATCAGGTATTGATATTCCTACCGCCAATACTATCATTATGAATCGCGCTGATCGTTTTGGATTATCGCAATTGCACCAACTGCGTGGGCGCGTTGGCCGTTCGCACCACCAGGCGTATGCGTATTTATTAACACCACCAAAGAGTGCAATAACAAAAGATGCCAGCAAGCGTTTGGATGCCATTAGTTCATTAGAAGATTTAGGCGCGGGTTTCCACTTAGCAACACATGATTTGGAAATTCGTGGTGCCGGTGAATTATTAGGCGAAGAACAAAGTGGGCATATCGAAGCGATTGGTTTCACGCTCTATATGGAATTATTAGAAGGTGCAGTTAAGGCTTTAAAAGAAGGCAAAGAACCCAATTTTGATAGAGCAGAACAACACGGTTGCGATATTGATTTGCATGTATCGGCATTAATTCCTGATATATATGTGCCGGATGTGCATACACGTTTAACGCTATATAAACGTTTGTCGAATTGCAAAACGAATGACGAGATTCAAGATATTAAAGCAGAAATGGTGGATCGTTTTGGATTATTGCCTGAATCGACTGAGAATTTAATTGAAATTGCAAAACTGCGGCTAGCAGCAAGCACGCTAGGCATTATTAAAATTGATGTGGGGCAAAAGTTTGGTTATTTGCATTTTAGCCCTAAACCCAATGTGGACCCAGCTAAAATTATTAAGTTGATTCAAACAAATTCGAAGCAGTATCAACTGCAAGGCAGCGATAAATTACGCTTTCAATTTAGCGGCAAACCGCAAGAACGGTTCGCCGCTGTTATTGAAGTAATGGGCAAGGTTAGCTAGCATAATGTTTTGCAACCTTCAGCGCAGATTTAACACAGAAGTGCCGTATACATTGTGTTTATTTGTTATTTCCAAGCAACCTCGTTGTTTCATCGGCTTTGGGTTTGCCTGCACCAGCGTCATCATCATCAGAAGAACCCCCTGAGCTATCCCCTTCAGTAGCCATTGAATCATCGCCTGTTTCTTCTGATGCAGAATCACTATCTGAGCCAGAATGAGCAGGCTCATAAATTGGCCTTCTAGCCGAAGAAGTGCAACAAGCACCCAACACGCGACCAGCAACTGAAGCAACCTTAGGAGCTGCAGCTGACAATACCTTAGCCATAAGAATTCCAAGAATTAACTGCCCCATTAATACAAATAGACCATCGGTAAACATTTCATTTAGAACTTGCTCGACAGGTGCTTTTCGACTGTACTCACCAAATGCACCGTTAAGGGTTTGCAGCAAAGAACCTATCATTGAAATCAAGATTGCCTCTGGGCGCGTAAAAGGCCTAATGCCAGGAAAAGGCGTATGCACTAACGAGTCATCCTTTTTGGAAAGAAGGTCTTTCTCCCTACACTTGCCAACCCCAGCTCTTGCGACAGTTTCAATGCCGGCAATAATAGCGGATAGTGCTAAATTAACAGTTGGCATATATTTAGGCATATCAGCGCCCATAAATTCCAGCACACCTCCTAATGCCGCCTCATCGTATCGACCTAGAACGTAAAATACGACTGCTGGCATAAGCGTATTAACCGCCCAATGCCCCAAAAAACGATCAGCTGTGGCAACTGCTTTGCTGTCTACCGCATCATCCTTGTCGGCTCCAAAATAACCGGTTACTTTTCTCATCACTTTCTCCTACTGGTCATTAGAAATATCTATTGATTGATGCAGGCATCATACGTCCCAAATATTAAGGTTTTATGAAATATCGCTAAAAAATCAATTGTAATTTTTAATACGGATTATCACTATTTTGAATGATCCACTTTGAACACTACACTATCGTAAGATGAGACAGGCCGCAACCTTATGGCAGCATTAAGAACTGACTTATCCCAGAAGCGCCCATTTAGCAAAACCTTCCTAACTGCAATATCTAAACAATGTGCTAGCAGTGACACATCAAGCACAGCATCGATCGTAATGGGCGATTAAAAACCGCTGACTCGCTAGAAGCACGTTTTTTGCCAAACCGTCTAGCACCCACGAAACTGCCCATAGCATATGCTAGTAACAACTCCGCAGAGGTACACATATGAGTGCTACCAACACAAAAAAAATCACCCCTTGCCTGACCTAGTGAAACTGCTATCATAAGTCTTATCTCAAATAAGGAAAGGAAGAGCCCCATCATGAAAATCGAAATCGGACTAGACGACACCCAGCGCAAAGAAATTGCCGACGGCTTAGCCAAATTGTTGGCCGATACTTATACACTTTATATCAAAACCCAAAGCTTCCACTGGAACGTCACGGGAGAACATTTTATCTCCCTACATAAGCTTTTTGAAGATCACTACACAAGCCTACAAGGCGCCGTTGATGAAATCGCTGAACGCATCCGCGCGCTTGGCCATAAAGCGCCAGGCAGTTATGCTGAATTTACTAGCCTAACCACACTCGTTGAAGAAACAGGTGCGCCTAAAGATATGGAAATGGTCAAGCAATTGGTCCGTGGCAATGAAAAAGTGACCGCTACCGCTCGTTCTATTTTAGATGTGGCTGACGCAGCAAATGATCAGCCCACCATCGATCTGCTTACTCGCCGCATGGAAACACACGAGAAAGCCGCTTGGATGTTAAGAAGCTTAGTAAGCTAACATCCGATGAGACCAACAACATTATCCTTTCAAGAAAATCGTTATTCATTTATCACTGGCAATATCGCCGGGTTATCGGCGATATTGACGGCCTTTTTTATTCCCATCTCGATTACTTTAATGGATATTTTTTATGTATTAATGGTTGTATCAAGCATTCTAACCCCACAGATAAGGCATCAATACTCCAAACTGATAAAATACCCTGTCGTTATTTTTATTGTGCTTTATATGCTGCTCTTTATTATTGGTTCTTTTTACGGCTGGGGTACGTGGCATAATCGCTTTAGAGATATCAATAAACATTATTGGATTATTGGCACGGTGTTTATTATGCCTATTTTTAGCGATCCAAACTGGTGCAGGTATACTATCAACGGATTCTTAGCTGCTATGGCACTCACTCTTTTTATTTGTTTTGGCATGATGGTAGGGGTTTTCAAGCAGGGAATCTATGTCGATTACTCCGTTTTTCTTAATCATATTCAGCAAGGCCTATTAATGTCTATAGCCGCAGGTGTTTTTCTTTATCGAGGGCTAACGGAGTCTGCCTGGCGAAAACTTTATCTCACCCTATCTCTTTTAGCTGTTATTAACGTTATGTTTATTTCCAAAGGCCGGACAGCTTACTTTCAACTAGGAGCAGTACTGCTTGTTTTAGCTTATACAAAATATCAATGGCGCGGCTTGCTGACCGCTTCTCTAGCTTTTAGTCTGTTAGCTTCTTTAGCATTTATGACATCACCAGATTTTCGAGAACGAATAGATACCGCCATTCACAACACTAAAACCTATCAAGCAAATGCAAAACAACAAATCACATCCGTAGGGATACGGTATGCCATGGCGGACAATGCCTATTACTTATTTAAAAAACGACCCTGGATGGGTTATGGTAGCGGTAGTCTTGGAGAAGCATTTAAATCGTTGCCCGCTTCTATGCAAAGCAGAGTTAGAGTTCATGATCAAATTGATTTGGATTATTTTAATATTGCATTACGTTTTGGTGTTGTTGGGTTGCTCATTGTTTTTGGTTTATTTCTTACTGCTTGGCTACAAGGAAAGCAGCTTAATGAATTTGAATGTTTCCTTGCGAGAGCCGTTATTGTTACTTTTGCTTTAGGCTGCACTATTAATGACTTAATGAATCGCGCCACCACCGGGCGTTTTTTATCTTTGATGCTCGCACTTTCATTTGGAGCACTGTTGGTTCGCACATGCTCCACCCAGAAGCGCTGAACAAATCACACAAAGATTGCAAAAGATATGTAATTTAAACAGTTGCGGACTAGTACTGCAAAATGCGGTTAGCGATGACATGCATAATCTACGACGACATTGGAGACCGCAAGCTGAGTAGCGCAGCGCATGTGTGGCAAATTTTACATGGACGTAAAATTTAGCGAAATTTGAAGCATGGACGCTGAATTTCGCGGCCGCACATGCGCAAAGCAACGCAAGCTGAGGATCGACAGGAGGAGTAGATGATGCATGGAAGAGTACGCATTTTGCAAACAAATACTTCAAAGCACATTTCAAAAACTACGGTATTGACGTAACCTCCCATCTCTTTAACATACCTAACTCTACATTCACTCAAATAATGGAGTTAAGGCTATGGCAATTTATATGAAAATAGGTGGCATTGATGGAGACGTTACAGCCAAAGGACACGAAAAATGGATCGCATTGCAATCGTTAGATTTCAATGTGAAGCGACTATTGAGCACGGACCCAGGCCGAATCGCAGATCGTGAAGGCACACGCCCTTCTATTAGCGAAATTTCCATCACCAAAAAAATGGATAAAAGCTCCCCCCTATTATTCAGTGAAGCCTGTGTCGGCAAAGCAAAATCAGAAATGAAAATTGATATCTGCCAAACCGATAGCAGTTTAACGCCTTATGCACAATTGACGTTAAACAACGTGATTGTTAGTGGTTATCAACTCGATGCTAGTAATGCAGAGCAACACAGCACATCCGCAGAAAACCAAACGCCCCATGAAAAAATCACACTGAGCTTTGATAAAATTGAATTACGTTACACGCCGTATGATAGTCAACATCAAGCTCAAAGTCCAATACCCGCGGGATATGATTTAAAACAAGCTGTGGCGGCTTAAGGCAAAAACTACGGTATTGCGGCGGTCTTCTTAACCCTATAGAGTTCATTCTTAATGATACAACAGGGTTATTAAAACTGTTGCATCCAAAACAACTGCAAATAGGATTGTAACATTGAATATGACAAATCTAATCAATGACACTATCACTGCCTCATCACAGAATGAAGATGCATTGGACAACACACGTATCAATTGGCTTCAACCAAGTCAATACATACATCAAACAGACGTCTTAAATAGCGAGCAAATATCCAGCATTGAATCTATTATTCCTAACACACAATACGTTGATCAATCCGATCCGCTTGGCTTTTTATATGGTAACCATACGCCTATTGCTACACAAAACCCTGATACATTAAATGCAAATAACTCGTCAGCAGTATCGACATTACCTTCATCGTTAACCGCTTATGTTGATCTCCCGAACAGTTTAGAAGAAGATACGGAAGCCCAAATCTCTCCTATGAAGAACACATTATCTGGCGTATATAAACCCTCATTCAACCAAATAGAGGAAGAGGCATGTTCGCCTTATAGCAACAATCACGATACAGCACCCATTGATTCTGTTGCTCAATATTATCAAGATGCTCTACAGCACGAAAGATCACAACATCCATCAATACACAACCAATACGATATTCAGCAAGGATTATTACACCCCGCGCAGGAAAAAAATCCCTTCTTCAAGAAAACAATGAGCTTAAAAGAAAAATTACAACTCTTTAAACAATTACTAAAAGCCTAAGGAGAGCACAATGAAACCGTATCAATACATTACTTTTAGCACACTCCTATTTATTAGCGCGTTCACCTTAAGCGCCTGTTCCAATAACAATGGTACAGAAGCAAAAATCGCATTCAACTCGGCACATTATTTGAATCCAGACATCAACGGCCACGCATCTCCTGTCGTTGTAAGCCTATATGAACTCAAAACTCCATTTGAATTCAAACAGGCTAATTTTATGCAATTAGATCAAAACGCATCCAGCCTATTAGGGACTAATTTGATCGATAAACAAACCGTGGAAATTCGTCCCGGGGCACAAAAAATAATCACACAGTCGATAACTCCCAACACTCATTATCTAGGCATTGCAGCAGCTTATAGAAACATTGATTCAGCTAGTTGGCGTAGTGTGATTAATATCCCAGAAAAAACAAAAAAAATAACTGTTCAAGTTAACTTGGAATCAGAAGGTTTAATTGCAAAGCGGATAGGATAGGATAAGTAGGTATGAGACACAACAAAGTGATTTGGTCGGAGGGCATGTTTTTAAAGCCCCAGCATTTCCAACAACAGGATCGTTACTGGCATCAACAACAACGCTCTGTATTAGATTTGTTATCCACTGAAAATTGGGGCGTATCACACTTAGTGCTTAATAACGATTCTTTAAAACTAGGAAAGATCGCTGTTACTGAATGCACCGGTATTTTCCCTGATGGAACTGCATTTAATGCACCCTATACTGACGGCACACCTGCACCACTTGAGCCAAGTGAAGGCCTTAATAACACCATCGTATACCTTGGAATTCGAGAAATAAAACCAGGCTATCCGGAGGCCACGCTTGAAGAAGATAATTTCGCCTATCGTTACTACAACAACAGCATTGAGGTCACTGACGCTATTGTTGACTCACAACAAATGGCTGATCTCAATGTTGCTCGATTATCCATGTGCCTTTTATTAGACCATGATGACCGGAGTAATTACAGTTGCATTCCTATCGCTCGAATCAAAGAAATTCGCTCAAACAAACATATTATATTAGACCCCAAATTTATTCCAACCTGCATGGATATTCATGCGACAGAACACTTAACCGGTTTTATTTCTGAAGTGCACAATTTATTGCAAC
>JAJFJO010000372.1 GCA_021774015.1 Gammaproteobacteria bacterium | reverse complement strand
CATGGCGTGTACCTGACTCACCTGCAACAGAAAAAATCTCTTGTGTGAGCTCATCCACTAAAGGAATCAGCGCTGCTTTTTTATTTTTACGCGGATCTGCGGTATACAAGCCATCAATATCTGATAACAACACCAACGTATCGGCATCAACCATTTGTGCAACACGTGCAGCTAATCGATCATTGTCACCATAACGAATCTCACTGGTCGCAACCGTATCATTCTCATTGATAATCGGCACCACGCCCATACTTAATAAACTCTTTAACGTATTACGAATATTAATATAACGTTTGCGGTCTTCACTATCATCTAATGTTAATAAAATCTGTGCTGCATCCAAACCCTGTTGCTGCAACAAAGTTTGGTATTGATGAATTAATTGAATCTGACCCACCGCTGCGGTTGCCTGCTGTTTATCCAGCGACAGTTTATTTGGCAGCTGCAGTGACAGACGGCCAAACGCCATAGCCCCCGAACTCACTAACACCACCTGCGCTCCACCCCGAATCAGCTCGGCCACATCATCGATCAAGCTGAGCAACCAAGGCGTGTTCACAGACCGCTGCTGCTCATTAATTAGCAGTGCAGAACCGACTTTAATCACGATACAGTGGCCATCACCTAGTTTCATAATCCATCACTTCACTGAATATAATATAGTCTGGAAACAGCAGTTGAATCCACCCACAAGAGCGGATACACTATCACAAGCTCAAGATCTGTGCAAAATAATCTCAACTACTAGCGGGGCCTCTATGCACTTCCTAACTGAATACGGTATGTTTTTAGCCAAAGTGGTGACTAGCGTTATCGCTATACTTATTGTCATTGGCGGCATCGTTGCCATCGCCACAAAAAACAAACTACAGGACAAACTGTCGGGCAAACTCACCATTAAAAAACTGAACGAACAGTATGATGAGTTAACCCAAGCCGTCAACGACGTCACTCTTTCTAAAGAGCAGCGCAAAGCAGATAAAAAAGCGAAAAAAGCAGAAAAGAAAAAACACAAAAATGACAAAGAACCAGAACACAAACGACTCTTTGTAATTAATTTTTCTGGTGATATCAAAGCTTCAGCAGTCAAAGCGCTGCGCGAAGAAATTACTGCCATCTTGCTCACCAAACGCGATAATGATGAGGTATTACTGCGATTAGAAAGCCCTGGCGGCATGGTTCATGGCTACGGACTTGCGGCATCACAACTGCAACGATTACGTGACGCCAACATTAAACTCACGATTGCTGTTGATAAAATGGCCGCCAGTGGTGGCTATATGATGGCCTGTGTTGCTGACCATATTATTGCGGCGCCTTTTTCTATTGTTGGTTCCATCGGTGTTGTCACGCAACTACCTAACTTCCACCGCCTACTCAAAAAGCACAACGTTGATTTCGAGCAGCAAACGGCTGGAGAGTATAAACGCACATTAACCATGTTTGGCGAAAACACAGATAGTGATCGTGAAAAAGTGCAAGAAGAAATTGAAGATGCGCACCAACTGTTTAAGACATTTATTCGACGACATCGCCCACAAGTAGACTTGGAAAAAGCAGCAACCGGCGAACATTGGTTTTCGGCACATGCCATCGATTTCAATTTGATTGATCAGCTTCAAACGAGTGATGACTTTTTGTTAAAGGCGAAAAACCATTACGATGTATTTGAAATTAACTATGAAACAAAAAAATCATTAAGCAAACGTTTAGCAGCACAAGCAAGCGCAACACTGCATTCTGTATTCACACCCAAACGCTCCGGCGGTTCGGATTATATTTAGGATTATCTCTATGGCACATTCACACGACCACAATCATCAGAAAGGGCACGATCATGGCCATGATCACAGCCATGGACTTGGACACAGTCATGGTGCTAACGCACCTCATAAAATCTTAATGATTGCTATTGCCGTCACATTTTTATTTGCTATTATCGAAGCGCTTGGTGGTTGGTGGGCCAACTCACTCGCATTACTAGGAGATGCCGGCCATATGGCATCAGATGCACTAGCACTTGGTATTGCAGCATTTGCAGCTTGGGTTGCACAAAAACCGCCTTCCAGCAAACACAGTTACGGTTTAGGTCGAGCTGAAATTCTTGCTGCATGGGTAAGCAGTTTAATGCTACTCATCGTCTCAATCGTGGTTATTGCTGAAGCCATTGAGCGCATACACAGTCCCGAACATGTTAAAGGCGGCACCGTTGTTATTATCGCATTCTTAGGATTGATCGTTAATGGTTTCGTTGCATGGATGTTAGCACGTGGTGATCGCACACTTAATATGAGAGCGGCCTTGCTCCATGTGATGGGGGATTTTCTAGGATCTATAGCCGCATTAATTGCCGGCGCTGTGATTTACAAAACCGGTTGGTTCCCTATTGATCCTATACTTTCCATTTTAATCGGCCTGCTAATTTTATTTTCCAGCTTACGCATATTGCGTGAATCCTTATTAATATTAATGGAAGGCGTACCAGGCCATATAGAGTACAGTGATGTTTTAAATAAAATGCAAAACACGCCTGAAGTTCAAGCCATTCATGATTTACATATTTGGACCCTATCTTCAGGTATTGTTGCCCTCTCTGCACATATTCACATAGAGAATCTAAACCACTGGGAAAATGCTCTGACCAATTTGCGTAAGTTACTAAAGCACGATTATTCAATAGACCATGTGACACTACAACCCGAGCTTGAGCATGTAGAGTGTGAACCCTGCCCTCACCCTGACGAAGGCCAAATTGTATGAATGAACATTTAGACTGGGATAAATCGCTCGTATTGTGCGGTAATAAAATTGAGCTAACCAAAGAATTGCTCGAGCTATTTATTGTAGATATATCGCAAAGCAAAAAATTATTCGCTCATGCGCTTGCAGAAAAAAATTATACGAAAATAGCAGATCAAGCACACAAATTACTTGGGGGTTGCAGTTACATCGTCACACCTAAATTACAAAAATTTTTACAGCAGATTGAAACTGATACAAAGAATCAAAACCATACATTACTAGGCGCCTCTCTCCAGCGAGTCTATGATGAAATTGAGATTATTATTAATTGCTCTCAGCAATTGCTCGATATTAAAAACGGGGTATAACTTATGTCACAACCTAACGTTGACCCAGCAGAAATAGAAAAATTTGATGCCATAGCCCAAGAGTGGTGGGACCCACAAGGCAAAATGGGACCATTACACAAGATCAACCCATTGCGATTAGAGTTTATTCAAACACACACCACATTAATGGGAAGACGCACCTTAGACATTGGCTGTGGTGGTGGCATTTTATCAGAATCACTAGCAAAAGAAGGCGCCATTGTCACTGGTGTCGATATGAGCCAAGAGGTCATTCAAGTGGCCAAGCAGCATGCGAGCACATCATCACTTTCAATCGACTACATCCACACCAACATTGAAGCATTTGCAGAAAAAAACAATCGTTTTGATGTGATCACCTGCATGGAGTTATTAGAGCACGTCCCCAACCCTACTGACTTAATCACAGCCTGCACACAATTACTCGAGCCAGGCGGA
>JAJFJO010000371.1 GCA_021774015.1 Gammaproteobacteria bacterium | reverse complement strand
ACTCTAAACAGGTAATTGAGCAATTGCAAAAATCAATACAATTCATAAATCAAAAACTTGATCTTAATAAATAGTAATTTCCGCTAAGGGAGTCCCTGTGAAATAATGTTTGGAGGAGGTGGTGCTCCACCTAGACTTACGTCGCTACACTCCTTTAAGCCTAGGCTCTGCAGGTTAGACGCCTTCGGCGTTTTGGTTCCGTATCAAGCATGTGCCTATCGCAAAATTCAACCACAAATAAATACACGATCAAGTTTCAAGGCACCGAGTCGCAGCAAAATGCAACCAGCGATGACAGGTACCATTTGCGACGACGTTGGAGACCGCAAGCTGAGTAGCACAGCTTTAAATAAGGTCATCCCGGAAACGAGCGCAAGCGAGTTATCCGGGATCTAAAATTTTAAAAGCAAATAGATCCCGGATATTAAGTGCTTGTAAGGTTCGCAAGCTCACCAACAAGCACTAAATTCCGAGATGACAATGTATTAGCGGCTGCGCATGCGCAAAGCTACGCAAGCTGAGGATCGACAGGAGGAGCAGATGGTGCATTTTGCAAGGTGCAATAACTAACTCAGCAAAAAAACAGTCTGCATTTAGCAACCTAGCAATTACATGTTTGCCACTTGTTCGCGCGCAGGGTCCTGAAGTGGCTTTGCCTTAACACTGCAAATTTTAAACACGGCAATCAACGTCCCCAACACAAATAGAACAGGCATAACAGCAAGCCCCAAAGTAAAATCATGCTGCGTATACGCCATATGTCCGGGCAAAGCAGGCGTGTGGCGTGAAGACAAATTCACAATTAACCCAACAATAGGTGTAATGACCGTACCGCCCAACATCACAGCCGTATTATTCAAACCCATCCCTGTCGCTCGCTGATCTGCTTCCACATGATCAGACAAACACGCAAACGACAACGTCTGCCCTGCTCCAGCAAGCCCTAAACAAAAACACAGCAATGATAATGTCACCACATTCGTAGAGGATGTCAGAATAAAAATCAGCGTCACAAAAAAACCAAATACCGTGCATAGTATCAATGGTGTTTTACGATCTTGAATTCGATCCGAAATAAAACCCACCAATGGACTCCCAATCGCCAACCCTATCCAAATCATTGACGTAATACTCGCCGCATTTCCCTGACTAATCCCATGTGTTTCTAAAAAATAAGTACCCCATAACGCACCAATTACTGAAATAGATGCGTAGTTACAAAATGCATATGCTGCAATCCAGCGCACATTAGGGTTTTTGATTAGCAAACGTAAATTTTGCAATGTAGAGAGTGGTTGTTTGTTCGCTTCCAACTGTATTGCTGCTTCAGGGCGGTCCTGCATAAAAGCAATAATTAACGTGACCAGCAGCATGCCTGCATAGACCATATAAAAAATCACCCGCCGCCAATCACCCTGCTCCGCCTGTAAAAACAGCACTAATGGCACACCTGCCAATAATGGACCTATAGCACCTAAGATCTGTGTTGCACCTGAGAAAAAACCAAAGTGTTTTTTAGGAAACCAATTTAACGCCAGCAATAACATACTGATAAATGCAAAAGAAGAACCAAACCCCATTAAAAATCGGCTGACTAAGAGCGCTGTAAAAGAATGAGAAGCACCGAACAAATACATACCAAACGCACACGTCATCACAGCAAGGATTAATAAACGTTTTACACCCCATTTATCCATCATCATACCAACCGGTATTTGCATACACGAATAGGCTAAATAATAAACGGCACCAATCAGAGATAAATCAAAGGCAGTTAGGTGAAGGTTTTGCATAACATCATTAGCAATGGTGCTAATAAATGTGCGTGAAAAAAATTCATATAAGAAAAACACAGCCGCCAAAATCCAGGCGATCAACCCCAGTGTGGTGATCCTGTTTGGCGTATAATAACCACTGTTATCACTCATATACCTTTCCTTTCATCCAACTAGTTGATTTTTATATATTTTTCAATGCGTTAGGCGTATTTGCTTAGCGCAGTATAGCAAATAGAGACCCACCATCACAAGGTGTGGTAAAATTCAGAATTATTTCAACAAATAGCGAGCAAAGAATGGCAAAGAAACCTACCCAAGCTTCCATGGGCACAAATGCAAGAGCTATCCTAAGCGACTGGACAGCATTATCAACAATTGTTGAACAACACAGCTCAACGGTAAAACAACAACTAGAGCAATCAGAAGAACAAAGGGAGCCCAAGGAATCATTCAGCATACTGTCTCAAGAGCAAATTGATATTGCATTAGCAGGACCATACACTCAATTTTTACAGCAAAAAATAAGTGCTTATGCTCTACTCTCACGCACTAAAATGGAACACACCATTGTGGATAAGGACTTATTTAAAGAAAAACGCGACCCAGATCTGGAAAAATTGATTCCTACAGATTCTCTAGCAAAGATTTCCAGCGATGAGTTACAAAAAATCCGTGAACAATTAGATGAACTCACAAAGACACACCATCAACAGTGGGAAGCCGTTCTAGAACAATGGAAAAATACAGTCATTGCTCAATGTGAGCAGTGTGATTTTCAACTAGCCGATACAGAAAAACGAGAGTTTTTTGATGCGGACCCTATTACGACATTACAAGATCGCTTTACACAGCTGCAGTTAGAAGAACCTAAATATAAAGGCGACCTGAATTTTTCAACTTACCTGCTGTATAAAGCAACCATTGCTCTGCACAGTTCACTGAGCCGCCGCCATTTGCCCCATCAACAGATGGATATTAAAAAAGCATTAAAAAATCTCAAACCGATATTTGATGCTATTAATAAGGAGGAAAAACAGGTTTTGCACAATCAGCACACTGAAACGGAAGCATTATTGCAACCGCTACAGTTTGCTAAAAGTGCGTTATAGGTTAAAGCAAGTCTTTTTAACCTGTAAGGCCTGCTAACGCACCTTCACCCAGCCCTTTAGCTGGAGCGACATCAGCATCGCGTCTACTCACTCTTTGGGAGGTCGCTAAAAGATGCATTTGCGGTTGAGTCACACTAGGCGGCTCAGCTGCATTTCTGTGTTGCTCATGTAAAATAATAAGGTTTTTTGGATCTGCAAAAAGAGCCGCAGTAAAAGGATATTCGGCAGCATCGTTAAGGCACTGCTCAGAATCGAAAGGCATTATTTTTCCCGCGCCAACCCTTTATGACTAACGCTTATATGTTATTTATTATTAAAATTTCTGCTGCTTGTAACAGCGATTTATGTTTTAAGGCGAAATACTAAAAAGAATTTACGAACCAAAAAGACCAAATGCAAGTTAAATTGTACGCGATTTTAACTTTATATCAATATTTTTATGCCTTTTTTAAAGCCCAAACCTTAAAGCTCTTAATATTTCTATAGCTGCTCTTGCTATGTAATCCCGGAAGCGAGCACAGCTCTTGCCGTGTCATCCCGGAAGCGAGCGCGAGCGAGCTATTCAGGATCCATTTTTTTTAAAGCAATAGATCCCGGATATCAAGACTGTCTAACGTTCGCACGCTCACGAAGAAAGTCTACATTCCGGGATGACAATAGGGATTAGGCTATTATAAAAGGATATTATGACACCCTCTGCCGTTGCACTTCATACAAACTCACACCGGTCGCTACCGAGACATTCAAACTGCTAACCATACCTTGCATCGGAATATTCACCAGAAAATCGCAGTGCTTTTTGGTTAGCTGTCGCATTCCACTACCTTCGCTCCCCATGATTAGCGCAATATCACCACTCATATCCACCTCTTGCAAGGTCGTTTCGGCTTGATCATCTGTTCCAATCAACCAAACTCCTTTATCCTGCAATAAACGCAATGTTCTAGCAATATTGGTCACACGAATAAACGGTACGGATTCTGCTGCACCACAAGCCACTTTACGTACAACCGGAGTAATGCCAACGGCCTTATCTTTAGGTGCAATAATCATATTTACCCCAAAAGCATCAGCGCTACGCATGCACGCTCCGAGATTATGCGGATCTTGAACACCATCTAAGACTAAAATTAAAGCGGGCTGTTTTATATTGCTTAACAAATCTGGTAACAGCGATTCATCAAAGGCATTAGCAGATTTAGTCACAGCAACTACGCCCTGATGATGAGAGTTATTTACTATCTCATCTAATTTATGACGCGTCAGGTATTCGATATTAATACTTTGCGCTGTAGCAAGCTCCACGATGTATTTCAGCCGCTCATCATCTCGTGATTTCTGCAATAATACGGTTGTCACGCGATCCGGGCCACTCGATAACAACGCCTCTACAGCATGAAGACCTATGACATAATCAGCTTTACTCATCCTGATGATTTCCTTGCACAATTTATAGAGTTAGTTATGATACATGATACCTCATGAATTTCACGGATGTTAACATGAAAATTACCCAAATTGTGCGCGCTTTTTTATTAATATGTCTATTCTTGCCACTCGCCGCTTGCGTGAATCCAGGCACCCAGGATGGGCCTCCTGACAACCCACCAAAATCAGTAGCACACATACCTAATGCTATGCCTAAATATGAGCCTAAAAGTCGCTATGGCAATCCTAAATCTTATGTCGTCATGGGCAAACGTTATCATGTGTTGCCATCTGCTCAGAGGTATAATCAACGAGGCATTGCATCCTGGTACGGGAAGAAATTCAATGGTCGGCTTACCTCAACTCGCGAACGCTATGATATGTATGGCATGACGGCAGCAAGCCCCGTCTTGCCAATACCCTCTTATGCGCGTGTTACAAATTTAAGCAACGGACAGTCGGTTATTGTTAAGGTTAATGATCGTGGTCCATTTGCACCGAATAGAATTCTTGACCTATCTTATGCTGCTGCTAGAAAGCTTGATATGATTCGCAATGGAACAGCACTGGTGCAAGTTACAACTATTAATGTCGCCAACCCTAACGCCACTCCAGCACCTGTGAAATTAGCACATACACCCGAACTGTATTTGCAGCTAGGCGCTTTTAGACAATATGCTAATGCGAACAGTTTCAAAAAAATTGTTCTTAAATATACAAACAAACCGGTAGTTATTAAAAACGGAAAGTACCAAGGCAAGTTAATTTATAAAGTTCAAATCGGACCACTTATCGGTGTCGGTGAGTCAGATAAACTGCATGCACGCTTAGAAAAAAATGGCATCGGTAATGCAATGACAGTGATAAGCTAACATGATGGCAGCTACTAACACGCTAAACTGGAAAGACGTACTTTCAGAAGAAAAAGAAAAACCGTATTTTAAGGGTATACTGGAACACGTTAAAGACGACCGCCGTAAAGGCATTAATGTCTACCCTCCACAAAAAGATATTTTCAATGCATTAAAGTACACGCCTTTTGAAAAAACCAAAGTCGTTATCATTGGGCAAGACCCTTATCACGGCCCCGACCAAGCTCACGGGCTCGCCTTTTCCGTGCAAAAAGGGGTTGCTACCCCTCCTTCACTAAAAAATATATATAAAGAGCTGCATGATGATATTGGTATGACAATACCCAACCATGGTTGCTTAATACCTTGGGCTGAACAAGGTGTGTTGTTATTAAATGCTGTATTAACCGTACAAGCTCGCAAACCGCAATCTCACACACATTTGGGCTGGCAACAATTTACTGATGCCGTTATCGAGAGCCTGAACAAACATCCAGACAGCATTGTCTTTTTATTATGGGGCTCTTATGCACAAAAGAAAGGGCAAAACCTCGATACGCACAAACACCATATTCTAAAAGCACCACACCCTTCCCCACTCTCTGCACATCGTGGTTTTTTGGGGTGCAAACATTTTTCCAAAGCCAATAATATTTTGCAATCACATGGCCGCGAAGGAATTGATTGGGCAGATTTGTAGCCTGAAAGCAGTGGAATTTTTCTGGTGATGGACTATATTATTATTCAAATATAGACTACCCATAGGCGATTATCATGAATCCTATTATTAACAAACCGTTAGCTGCTCTCATTTCTCTTATGTTTTTATTACTGTCTGGAGCTGCTTTTGCCTACCAGATGCCTAGTGGACAAATTCAGAAACCAACGATGATAATGCTTCAAGGTAAAGATATAAAATGGTTAGAGGGGCCTAAATCGCTACCTCCTGGTTCCAAA
>JAJFJO010000038.1 GCA_021774015.1 Gammaproteobacteria bacterium | reverse complement strand
ATTAACCAAGAGCAATTGGACTTATTGGCTGATAAAATGAATAACACACCCAGAAAATGTCTTGACTACAGGACCCCGAGGGAGCTATTTTTAAAGCTCTTTAAAGAGGAGTGTCGCACTTCACTATAGAATTCGCCATAGATTGAATTTTTAACCAATTGGAAAATAATTAATTTTTATTGAACTATGCTGGGTTGACACGCATATGAGGCAAATATCATTAAGGCTCTCAGCCCTGGCTGGGATACTAGTGCTCAACATGGAACTCTATATGATCATGTTGGCATTGGTGCGCATTGGGCAGGCCTGGCAGCTTAATGCATCCAGCTTACAGTGGCTAATTAGTATCTACTACCTATTTCTTGCTGCCTCCATGGTCATTGCCGGAGAGTTGACAGACAAATTTCACAGCATCCGAGTGATGACATATAGCTTAGTATTTTATCTGGCCTTGTCTTTATTAGCTGCCTGCTCAATAAACTTTCCAATGCTTTTAGTCATACGCTGCCTCCAGGGAATTGTTGCTGCCTTATTATTTAACTCGTCTATATCCACCCTACTCAATAGCTTTGAACAAACCCATAAAATAAAAGCGATGAGCCTAGCCGTTGCCACTGTTGCAATTGCATCAGCCGCAGGACCCTTTATCGCAGCAGGTGTCTTAGCCCTATTTCCATGGCGCATGATCTTTATTGTTAATGGTGTTGTCATTATATTAGGACTGATTGCATTCTGGATCGCAAAACCCAGCATTCCAATAGTCAAATCCAAAGTACCAATCAAAATTAAGGAAGGGTTGTTTTTTGCTTCTGCAGCACTCCTAATCATTTATGGAATCACGCAGATAAGTCCGTTTGAGCCGCTATGGAAGGGTTTAACACCCATAGCTCTTGGCATTATTGTTCTTGCATGGTTTTTAAAACGTGAATTAAGTGCTGAGGACCCCTTACTAGACATTGATTTATTGCGTTATAGGCCCTGCCTCATTGCAAACACAGCTCGCTTTTACATACAGGGGTTAGCATTTTTTTATTTTTTTGCATTATCACTCCTGCTACAAATTAACTTTTCTTTAAGCCACTTCACAACTGCTTATATTTTTGTGGGGCTGGCTCTATCACAATTTATTGCTTCAATTATTATTAAAAAACTAATAAAACACTTTAGCTACAAGATTCTCATTATGATTTGCCTAGGGTTAATTAGCGTATCATGTTTTTCTCTAGCAACCCCGGAATTTTCTAATCATTTGGCTTTACTTGTTTTTCCTAATATTATCATTGCGGTCTGCATTGGAATGATGCTGGCATTACTAACAACGTACGTGGTTTTACATGTAGAGCCTGAGCGTGTCGGAAAAGCCAATGCGCTCATTTATACCTTTGCCTTTTCAGGCGCTTCAACACTGATGGCATTATTAAGCGTTGTCATGGCATTTTATGCAGATCGTTATTTACAGAAAATCGCGCCTATATTGAAGCAATTTAATCTCACCGCAGCGCAGCATCAGGGTTTGCTCCATTTAAGCATCGGCGGTTCACTTAAAGAATCTCACCTAGCAGAATCTTTCCCCAAAAACGACCTTAGCAGTTTAATACAACTGGCACACAAAGCATTTTTCACCGCCTACCATGGCGCCATGTTTTGGTTAGGTGTTGCTAGCGTCGCATTATTGCTGTTAAGTACATTTATAAAAAAAGCCGCATAATCCTAAGATAAAACAGTAAGTTTTAATGCTCACTTAAGTATTGTCCTGTATGCTTGATTGCTTCTAGCGCTTTGTACACAAAAAATAGAGATAAGAAAATGAGTGGGTTGCGATTTTCACTAATAAAATCCGAGGTAAAACAAAACGTTAAGCTCAGCTTGCCGTTGATTGCCTCTCAAGTGCTCTACTCAGCAAATGGCTTCCTGGGTACACTCATGCTTGCACGACTCGGAAAAGATGTACTGGCTGCCAGCATACTGGTATGGATGGTATGGGCTGTCGTTTCAATCACCTTTTTTGGCATGCTGAATGCAATAAGTGTTTTAGTCGCACACCAATTTGGTGCTAAAAATAACAAAGGCGTTGGTGATGTAATGTCACAAGCTCTTGTTTTAGGGCTGATTTTGATTGTTGTGATCTCATTGGCATTAACTGCTGTACCCCTATTATTAAGCCTTAGCCACCAATCCGCCAGGGTCACATCATTAGCCAACCAATATATGGAATCTATTCGGCTATGGGTGCCATCTTTAACGCTGATGATAGTGATAGAACAGTTCCTGATTGGTTTAGGAAAAACTCGCATGGTTATGTGCGTGAGTATTTTACTGGTGCCACTACAAGTATTCTTGACCTACGCCTTTATTTTTGGTTCTTGGCATTTTCCTAGAACAGGTATTGCCGGTGTAGGTTATGGTATTGCCTTAGCAGACACGATCGGTTTATTTTTTCTCGTTGCTTATTTACTATTGGACAAACAATTTAGAGTGTATGCATTATTTTCACGAATCACTTTAAATTGGCCCTATTTAAAAGAGTTAATTAAAATAGGTTTCCCAATGGGCATGATGTCCTTTATTGAGATAGGCGCTTTCACCGTGATGACTTACGGTGTTGCACGCTTTGGCACGACACAGCTAGCAGCGCATCAAATTGCATTTCAATTTTTAGGCTTGCTAATAACCATAGTATTTGCAATGTCACAGGCAGTCACAGTTCGTGTTGGGCATGCGGTAGGAGAATTGAATCGCGAGCAAGTCAATTATGCCATTGGTGTAGGCATGGTTTTAAATGCATGCATTATGTCGATATTCGCGAGCATTGTGTACTTATTTCCACAATGGCTGGTTCATTTTGATTTAAACATACATGCCGTGAAAAACATCGCTCTTGTTAACGACGTCACTGTGCTATTCCACATCATCGCATTTTTGATGGTGTTTGATAATTTCAGAATTATTGGTTTTGGTGCCTTACGCGGAATTAAAGATACCAATTTTCCAATGGTATCTTCATTCATCGCCTTTTGGGTGGTTGGGCTAAGCTTGGGTTTTCTGCTTGGATTTCACTTCCACGAACAAGCTGCAGGCGTCTGGCTTGGAATGACCCTAGGCATTCTTTCTGGTGCTATGATTGTTTTCGCTCGCTTGATATATCAACTGAAGCGCATTAATTTAAATGAGATTCGAGCGGTTTAGTAAGCACATTCTCCTAGAAAACGCAGCTGAGCGCGTTTTCTAGGGTTATAGACCTACATTTTGATATTCATACTTAGCAAGAACACTCCTAAAAAGAGGGTCGACCAAAGAATAGTCCCCTTTTTCACCCCTAACAATGAAGCCCTCATCATCTAGCAACTTGGCTGCTTTTGTTATGGATGCGCTGGACAAATCCAGTATATGTTGCGCTTCTTTCCCCGTTAAGGGGTTATCAAAATCCAGGGCTAGCAAAGTCAGCACTTTCAATTGACTTATATTTAACTTTGAAAGCTTAATACGAACATCATTTAAACGTAAT
>JAJFJO010000370.1 GCA_021774015.1 Gammaproteobacteria bacterium | reverse complement strand
TGTCCAGAGACCAAAAAAACGATAAAGAGGACAATAGATTAGAAAAAATATTCAACCAATTTATCGATGAAGCACATGGTAATGAAAAACACACCAATAGACGATCTTATGGAGATTTTTCTCACCTCAACATAAGGGTTACATTACATGGTTGTGCCTATATAATGAATAGTAGTTTTTCAATTAATAAATGAGCTGGAAATTATTTCCGGTGAATGGCTATGATTATGCCAAATTTTATTTTTAAAATAAAACATTGGAGTACAACTGATTATGGAGAATTTATAAATGCCATTTAACAAACTTACTGATACTGTTAACCAAGGTCAAGGTCCTTTTTGTGGCGCTGCATGCGCGGTCTATGTAGATCACTGGTTAAATAATACTCCAGTAAATCCACAAAATACTGCAAATGAAGTAAGAGCAGCAATGAATAGAACTAGGCTGACGCGCTGCACAGATGAGTTAGGGAGCACCCCAGCTAATATAGCAACTTTTTTAAAAAATAATCACCAAGGTATAGATATTTATGCTCCCACTGAAATGATCACAAATTGGTCATCCAGGCCTTGGTACTCTACTTTACGCCTTGGGCTTCAAACTTGTTGCGCAATCAGCTGGTCATTTGGGTTTAACCCTGCTAGTGGCTGCATTGGCTGGAAAGGAGGCACGCTAGGAGACGACTATATGGTGATAAAAATGATCAGCAAAGCTTGGCAACTTTGCAGCTCAGAATACTTCACAGCGCATTTCATCGTAGATATCGGCCTCGATAATCAAGGCGATGAAAGTATTATGGATCCAGCTGGTGGCATTATTAGGCAACGAGATCAATATTTAACGGGTGGGTATTGCGGCGCTGGCTGGGCATCCATTGGCCTTGATTTATATATTTACAGGTAATTTAGCAGCTATCTATGTTTTTTTCGGTGCGAATTTGAATTTTTGCTCCAACCAGGTTTATAATTTAACTTATCATGGTGATGATGCCAAAATAATGCCTGTCGAGATTCACGAGCGTATTTATACTGGCGAGAACTTTTATTTGCCGATTCGTCGGCACCTATTGTGGGGAAATGCTCTGCGAGTGCAAGTCTTCGAGCTTTTTCTGCGAGGTCTCCATCAAAGTGATTGGCAAATTCGTCAACTCGCACATCAAAACGCCTGTTAGGGTTTACTGTTTCATGTTGTTTTAATTTACAAATTCCTATCGCAGCTAGGGTAGCCAGTGTTTTATTGGAGCTTCTCATTTTCTCAAAAAAAATGTGTTTAACTTGAAAGAGTTTGTCTAAAGCTATATTACTCAGCGCTTGGATAATTAATTTTTGTATTAAAAGATCTCGGTCATTAGAGTGCTTTTTCAATACATCAATTAAAAAGTCATCGTTAATTTCAAATGCATCAATCAATACGATTAAAATATTGTAACGAACAAAGCTTTTTTTGTTCTCTAATAACTGCATATAAATTGGTGTATACAACATATTATTTGCTTGATATTTTGCATCCAAAGTGCATTTTGCATCACCATGCAGCATTTCATCAGGCTGATTTAATAATGTTATCCATCGATGTATCCTTAAGGCTTTTGAACCTAAAACGAGTGACTCGATAATTCTAGTAGCTTCAGCTGTAATTCTATTTACCAGTCTATGCCTAGGGTTGAATTTTGAAGTTTGGAATAAATCAGATGATGGCTGTAAAGTTAATTGAGCAACTTGAGGACTCAATGATGCCTGGTTAGGTTCAAAATAACCCGAAGTATCCCTAAAAATCAATTGTGATTCTCCCAGCCCCCAATCTATTATTGAGTCCGAAGGATCTATTTCTCGTGACATGTGTTGCGTTACAAAATCCATAAAATCAAACATACTTTTAAATCTCTGGCGTTTTGCTTCTGCTTCTGCGCGCAAACCCTGCATCACGTGATCGATTCGAGGGTCTTGTTTTAAACCTAACTTCCCTAAAGCTTTTGCCGCCTCTGCACGCACACTCCAATCAGTATCACCCAATAAAACTATGTAACGCTCAACAACACGCTGATTCTTCTCTAAACCTAACTTCCCTAAAGCCCCTGCTGCATTTAGACGTACATTCCAATTAGTATTACCTAGCAGCTTCAGCAAACCCTCAACCACTTGGGAATTCGAACCCACATCCAACTTCCCTAAAGCCTCTACCGCCTGTTGACGCACACCATAATTCGTATCACCCAGCAGCTCTACTCGGCGATCTATCACTCTGGAGTCTTGTTTTAAACCCAGTCGATCTAATACCCTTGTCGCCTGAGCTCGCACACCTCCATCGTTATCACCCAGCAGCTCTATCAAGCGATCTACCACTCGGGGGTCTTTTTCCAAACCCAATCGATCTAATGCCTCTGCCGCTTGAGCTCTCACACTCCTATTTTTATCACCCAGCAGCTCTACCAGGCGATCTATTACTCGTTGATCTTGTTTTAAACCCAACCCACCTAATGCCTTCACTTTGGGAATTCGAACCCACATCCAACTTCCCTAAAGCCTCTACCGCCTGTTGACGCACA
>JAJFJO010000369.1 GCA_021774015.1 Gammaproteobacteria bacterium | reverse complement strand
ACATTAACCATCCATACACCTAACTCTGTCGCCGCCTTAATGGCACCTGCCACCTGCTGTGGAATATCATGAAACTTTAGGTCCAGAAAAACATCAAAACCCAGCTCAATAAGTTCTTTAACAAAAACAGGCCCTAAACGTGTAAATAACGTTTTACCCACTTTTAAGCGGCACAACTCAGGAGATAATCGTTGTACCAATTCCAATGCATCATGCGCATTATCATAATCTAGAGCAACAATAATTTTGGGGCCTTGCACGCTATTTTCCTTCTATACCAAGAATCGGTTTAACACAACGCCAATGATGACAGCTGGGGCAGTGCCAAAATAAAGTTTTACCCGAATAACCACAATGTGAACACTGGTACACAGGACGCTCTGCTAACAATAATAAAATAAAATTCTGCAACATCGACAGCTTTTCTTTAGTATCTCCAACAGAATTAGACTGATAAATTCCCACCAAATGACTCAGGCAACGCAGCGACGGATTTTTCTTAAATTGACTCACCAAAAATTCAATCGCCACACCCTCATCATGATGACGCTGCAGGTAATCAGCTAATGCAAGAACAATTGAAATACGCGGGTATTGTTCAAGTGCATTTCGCAAATAATCGATAAATTTATTTTCAGCAGAAATTTCTTGATAACATTTGCCCATCTCGGGAATAATTTCTGACAAATAATCAGGGTCCTGATCCTTTACTTTTTTGTAGCTATTAATCGCATCACGATAACGCCCTTCTTTATAATCCAGCTTTCCACGGATCAAACTAGCTCGAACACATTTTTTATCGATAGACTGGGCGCGTTTTAAATGTTGATATGCTTCTGATAATCTACCATAGGATTGTGCTTGCTCAGCCAACTCACAATAATACTGCGCAATAATAGGTTGCATTGGCTCATCACTAATCGCTTCCAAGCTTTTTGCCGTATCGATCGCCTTATACCAATCTTTTTCTTGCTGATAAATATGCAGAAGATACTGTAAACTATGCTCCTTCTCTTCCCCATACTCCACCAATTCAAGAAACA
This sequence comes from Gammaproteobacteria bacterium, assembly GCA_021774015.1. Classification (GTDB taxonomy): domain Bacteria; phylum Pseudomonadota; class Gammaproteobacteria; order Coxiellales; family Coxiellaceae; genus JAJFJO01. The sequence continues at coordinate 11,480 of JAJFJO010000369.1, read as the reverse complement.
AACGCTCTGCACGGTCTAACACACCCGCACGCAAATAGTCCTGCCCTAAAGCAGATAAAGCTTGCATCCGATGATGCCTATCCAATTGAGGCCGTGCAATGAGGTTTTGATGAATACGGATAGCGCGATCCACTTCTCCACGTTGGCGAAATAAATTGCCCAGTGCCAAATGGGTTTCAACTGTATCACTATCCACTTCCAACAGCTTAATAAAGACGTCCACCGCTTTATCAGGCTGTTGATTAATCAAATAATTTAAACCGCGAAAATAATCACGCCGCAAACTTACCATATCTTTAGCGACAGGTTTATGCGGATGTCGACGATTACCTGCAAACCAACCACACGTCGCAGCAACGGGCAGCAACAGCACGGTTAATTGCATCAACATTAGTGCGTATCCTTCACAGGGATTGTTCGCAGGTTATTGAGTTCTTGTTCCATCGTTCGAATACGTTGTTTGCATCTACGATGTGCCCCTTTGCTTCGGAATAATACAGGCAGCATGGCTAGTATTCCCAGAAGTGCGCCGATTGCTAATGTGAGCAATAACAACAAAGGTAAATAGAAATTTATTGTAGTGACATAGAAATTGATGGCAACAGAGTGTGAATTTAATACCGCAAATACAATAACAATGGCGGCAACAAGTATCCAAAAAATAGCAGCTAGGTATCGCATAGTCCGTCCTTTTTATAGAAAATCAGGCTCATTGCTGAGCCTGATTCTGTCCGTATATGCAAAGCAAATGACGAAATACTTAGTCTTCGTCTTTACCTTTCATTTGCTCTTTCAACAAGTCACCCAAGGTTGTCTTGGTGGGTTGATCACCAACCGTACGAGAAGCTTTTCCTTTCTCTGGGGCATCTTCCATTGCTTTATGTGACACTTGAATCTGACCTGTCTTACGATCGATGTTGATGATCTTCACGTCAACTTCATCGCCAACACTGATCACTTCACTCAACTCTTTGATGCGATCATAGCTGTAATCAGCAATCTTCAAGATACCACTAACACCTTCAGCGACATCTACTGTCGCTACCTTAGGTTCAACAGTAACTACCTTAACGCTCAACACATCACCATTCTCTTGCTTAGCAGTATATTCAGCCAATGGATCTTCTTCCAACTGACGAATACCTAATGAAATGCGTTCACGCTCAGCATCAATCCCAAGAATCAGTGCCTCAACCTCATCACCCTTCTTGAATTTACGTACGGCATCTTCACCATTTTCAGTCCACGATAAATCAGACAAGTGAACCAAACCATCAATATTTCCAGGCAAACCAATAAACACACCAAAGTCAGTGATCGAACGAATCTTACCGCCAACCTTCTCACCTTTATCATGTTTCTCAGCAAAATCTTCCCATGGGTTTGATTGGCACTGTTTAATACCCAGAGAAATACGACGACGGTCTTCATCGATATCCAATACGATAACTTCAGTCTCTGCACCCGGCTGAACAACTTTGCTAGGGTGAATGTTTTTGTTGGTCCAATCCATTTCAGACATGTGCACCAAACCTTCAACACCTTCTTCAAGCTCAACAAAACAACCGTAGTCAGTAATATTAGTAACGTGACCAACAATACGTGTGCCCGACGGATAACGACGCGCAATATCGCGCCATGGATCATCACCCAATTGTTTAATTCCCAACGATACGCGGTTTTTATCCCGATCAAATTTCAAAATTTTCACGCGAATTTCATCGCCAATAGTTAATACTTCGCTTGGGTGCTTCACACGTTTCCATGCCATATCCGTGATATGTAACAAACCATCTACACCACCTAAATCAATAAATGCACCATAGTCAGTGATATTTTTAACAATACCCATCACTTCTTGACCTTCTTGCAACTCATCAAGGCGAGCAGTACGTTCTGCACTTGTTTCAGCTTCCATCACTGCACGACGTGATACAACCACATTGTTACGTTTTTGGTCCATTTTGATAATTTTAAACTCAAGGTCTTTGCCTTCTAAGTAAGACGGGTCACGCGTTGGTTTTATATCAACCAAAGAACCTGGCAAGAAAGCACGAACGGTATCTAGGTTAACAGTGAAACCACCCTTAACACGTTCAATGATACGCCCAATAACAACGGCATTGTCTTCATGTGCTTTTTCAAGCTCTTTCCAAACACGTGCACGAATCGCTTTTTCGCGAGACAAACGAGTTTCACCAAAACCATTTTCTACGGTTTCAATAACCACATCTATTTGGTCACCAATACTAACTTCTTCACGACCAAATTCGGTTTTAGGAATAACGGCATCTGATTTTAGACCCGCATTAACTAAGATATAATCAGACTTAATATCGACGATGGTTGCTACAACAAGAGCACCTTTACGCAAGTCTAATTCCTGCAAACTTTCTTCAAATAACTGAGCAAAAGATTCTGACATTATATTTTCCAAATAAAAACCATATTTAAACTAAGCATCCAAATATGGGTTAAACCTAAATCTAGCAGGAATAATCTGCTGCGGAAGCTTAATGCTCCCTACCTAGGTTACGTTAAAAAAACCCTCCAACAATAATTGCATTGTGAAGAGCTCCAAGTTTAAATTCGCTTTTGGACCTCCATCATCACCTTTTCCAACACTTCGTCAATTGACGAATGAGTCGTGTCGATAAGAATAGCGTCCTCAGCTGGCTTAAGCGGAGCAATGCTGCGATTGCTATCGCGTGCATCTCGGCTCTCCAACTGTTCACGAATCTCAGGCAGGCTAACATTAATCCCCTTCTCTTTCAACTGGTTGACGCGTCTTATTGCACGTTCTTCAATATCTGCCGTAAAAAAGAATTTCACCGTAGCATCCGGAAAAACGACTGTACCCATATCACGACCATCTGTCACCAGCCCAGGGAATTGGCGGTAATCGCGCTGTTGCTGTAAAAGTGCCATTCTAACCAATGGCTTAGAAGAAATCTTAGAGGCTAAGGTGCCACATTCATGAGTGCGAATCACCGTTGTTATATCATTGTCGTCACATAAAACCACAATTCTACAGTTGGCGGTATCATTAAGCATACTGATATTGAGTGCCGCAATCATATCACTCAGAGCCTGTTCATCACCTGGATTTATCTGATAATGCAATGCAGCCCAAGCAGCTACTCGATACAAAACACCACTATCTAGAATATGCCAACCCAATTGCTCAGCTAATTTCGACGCGACGGTGCCTTTACCGACACCACCTGTCCCATCGATGGTAATGACGTAAGGTAGGTCATGCATGGTTAAACTCCTCTTTTAGCTGAAGCCCAAGACTTTGTGCGCAATCAATAAATTGTGGGAACGATGTGATGACATTATCACAATTTGTGATCGTAATTGTCTCTTTAGCGACAGCACCAGCGATCGCAAAAGCCATGCTAATGCGATGATCATCAAAGCTATCCACAATACCGCCTTGCAGTGTGCCCCCCTCAATAGTAATACCATCGCTATATAGTTGATTAATAATACCCAGTTTAGTTAGCCCTTCTGCCATCGCACTTAAACGATCTGATTCTTTAACACGTAATTCAGCAGCGCCGGTTAGCTTTGTAGTTCCGTGCGCACAAGCTGCAGCAATAAATAGTATAGGAAATTCATCAATCGCTAGCGGCACTTGATCTGATGGTATATCAATGCCTCGTAGTGTCGCATAGCGTACTTGAATATCAGCGACCGGCTCGTTACACACGTCGCGTTGATTATGCATTGTTATATCCGCACCCATTTTTTTAAGGATATTAATCACACCAACACGAGTTGGATTAATGCCTACATTTTTTAAAATAATATCCGAACCAGGAATAATGCTCGCTGCCACCAAAAAAAATGCGGCCGATGAAATATCTCCTGGAACATGAACCTCAGTAGCATGTAACTCACCTCCTCCTTGCAGGCTCACTTGCAATGGTTTTGTTTGCAACTCATATCCAAAACCTTGCAATAAGCGCTCGGTGTGATCTCGACTAAAACCCGGCTCAATAACTGTTGTGCAGCCTTTGGCATAGAGCCCTGCTAATAATAAGCACGATTTCACCTGAGCACTCGCCATTGGCATCGTATATTCAATACCCATTAACGATTTCCCACCAACAATGTGAATAGGTGGCGTACCTTGATCTGTTAATTGAATTTCCACGCCCATTTGTTGCAAAGGGCTTACAATGCGACGCATAGGACGACGACAAAGTGATTCATCCCCTGTCAACACAGTACCAAACGATTGACCCGCTAACAAACCCGCCATTAATCGAATGCCCGTACCCGCATTACCTAGATCCAAAGCCGATTCGCTGCCGCGTAAACCGTGCATGCCTACACCGTCAATCAGTAAACAATTATTCTCGGCAATAATATTCACACCCAATTGTTGTAGCGCGCGCATCGTTGCCAAATTATCCGCACCCATTAATATGTCATGCACAGCAGATTGGCCTGTCGCAATAGCACTTAACATTAACGCGCGATGAGAAATTGATTTATCACCGGGCACCGTTATTTCACCGTTCAACTGTGTAACAGGTGTCGTTATAAAAGTTGTAGAAGATGTGTTCATCGCAGGCGCCAATCTATTTTTTGTACTCAAATCTGAGATTCAACCTTATTTGTCAGCGTATTATTCGCTTTGGCAAAATCATCCATAAATTGTATCAATGTATCAACACCCGCTTCTGGCATGGCGTTATAGACACTCGCTCGAATTCCTCCAAGAAGACGGTGGCCTTTTAAACCACTCATTCCTGCGGTTTCAGCTTCTTTAATAAACTGTGCACTCAGTTCAGCGCTGGGTAAATTACAAGAGACATTCATACGCGAACGATAACGCGGATCGATTTGAGTAGTGTAAAAATCATTTGCATCAATAAAATCATAGAGTTTTTGTGATTTAATACGCGCGTGCTCTTCCATCACGCTAACACCACCCTGCTCTTTAATCCACTTAAAGACCAAACCCGCCATATACCAAGCATAAGTCGGCGCCGTGTTATACAAAGAATTATTATCAGCATGAAGTTTGTAACGGAACATACTAGGCGTATTATCAATAGGGGTACGCTTCAACAAATCATCACGAACAATGACTATCGTCACACCCGCAGGGCCAATGTTTTTTTGCGCGCATGCATAGATTAAACCAAATTTACTAATATCTATTGTGCGCGATAAAATATTAGATGACATGTCAGACACCAACGGAATGCCCTTTGAGTCAGGCACGCTAGAAAATTCCAAACCATGTATCGTTTCGTTGTCACAATAGTGCAGGTAAGCAGCATTTTTGAAATCGTTCCATTGTGCCTGATCGGGAATCGTGGTATAGCCTTGCGGTTCACTATCAGCAACTATATTCACTTGACAATAGCGCTTTGCTTCCTCAAGGGCCAGATTACCCCAAATGCCTGTGCGAATATAAGCTGCTTCAGTTGCGCCATCTAGCAGGTTCATAGGCACCATAGAAAATTGACTACGGCCACCACCCTGTAAAAACAAAACGTGATAATTGTCCGGTATCGATAAAAGGTCTCGCAGATCTTGCATGCTCTGTGCAGCAATATCTTTAAAGGTTTTGCCGCGATGAGAGACTTCCATAATAGACATGCCGGTGCCATTCCAGCTTAAAAAATCAGCTTGAGCCTGGCGCATAACTTCCGTTGGAATCATTGCTGGACCCGCACTGAAATTATAAATTCGATCCACTTAGCTTACCTCTTCAAGGTTCCGAATAGCCTCAAGCCCTACTAATTTTTCACCCTTACTGACATTCATCAAACGTACGCCTTGAGTATTACGACCAATCACAGAAATTTCGTGAACGTGCATACGCACCATCGTGCCACGATTACTAATCAATAAAACCTCATCCTGATCGAACACCTGCGTAGCTGATACCACTTTACCGTTCCGCTCTGTCACCTGGATAGCCCGCACACCTTGACCACCACGCCCAATAGGTCGATAGTCCTCTATAGAAGTACGCTGCCCGTAACCATTTTCTGTCGCACATAAAATACTAGCACGCTCATCAATAATAATTAAGGCAATCACTTTCTGGCCCGGTGCTAATTTAATACCACGAACACCTCGAGCTGTGCGACCCATTGCACGCACCGCACTCTCATGGAAACGAATCGCTTTACCCGCATCAGTAACCAACATCACATCTTTGCTATCATCGGTAATACCCACTTCAATCAGGTGGTCATCTTCATTGAGTTCTAGAGCAATTTTACCGTTACTACGCGGGCGTGAAAACTCAGTCAATGCCACTTTTTTCACGGTACCACTTGAGGTTGCCATAAATATGTAATGTTTTTTATCATATTCTTTAACCGGTAAAATTTCAGTGATTTGCTCATCTTTATCAAGCGGCAATAAGTTAATGATCGGTCGACCACGCGCCGTACGACCCGCTTGAGGCACTTGATAAGCCTTCAACCAATACACCTTGCCTTTCGTTGAGAAACACAAAATGGTGTCATGTGAGTGCGCAACGAGTAAGTTCTTAACAAAATCTTCTTCTTTCACCGTAGTTGCTGTCTTGCCACGACCACCACGATGCTGCGCCTCGTAGCTATCTAGCGATTGCGATTTGATGTAACCATCCACTGACAACGTCACGACAACATCTTCTTCCGTAATCAGATCTGCACTGTTGAGATCCATCATGTTATCGATGATTTCAGTGCGGCGCTTATCACCAAATTGGGCTTTCACATCATTCAACTCATCACGAATCACTTGATGCAAACGGTCAGGATTCGACAAAATATCAATTAAATCTTTAATTATATCAACTAACCTATTGTATTCTTCACTTATTTTATCTTGTTCCAAACCTGTCAAACGGTGCAAACGTAAATCTAAAATAGCTTGAGCTTGCTCTGGAGATAAATGATAGCCATCTTGCAATAAACCGTACTCTGCCAATAAGTGCTCAGGGCGCGTCATCTCTGCGCCGGCTTTACCTAGCAATTCTGACACCGAGCCTTCAGGCCAAGGCCTTGATAAAAGAGCAATTTTAGCTTCGGCTGGGGATTTGGCTGCTTTAACTAACGCAATCACTTCATCAATATTTGCTAGAGCAACGCCAAGACCTTCCAAGATATGTGCTCGCTCACGACCTTTGCGTAATTCAAACAACGTACGGCGTGTTACCACCTCGCGCCTATGCTGAACAAAAGCATTTATAATGCTCTTTAAATTCATGATTTTAGGCTGCCCATCATCCAGGGCAACCATGTTGATACCAAATACCGTTTGTAGCTGGGTCTGGATAAATAAATTATTCAGCACGACTTCAGGCTGATCACCACGGCGCACTTCAATCACCATGCGCATACCCTGCTTGTCCGACTCATCACGTAAACCCGTAATACCTTCGATTTTTTTATCTCGCACTAGCTCAGCAATACGCTCAAGCAAGCGCGCCTTATTCACTTGGTATGGCAGCTCATGCACGATAATAGCGGCACGGTTTGTCTTTTCATTCGTCTCTATTTCTGTTCTTGCACGCAGATAAATTCGGCCTCGACCTGTCTTATAAGCACTCACAATCCCAGCACGACCATTGATAATCGCCGCTGTTGGGAAATCTGGCCCAGGGATGTATTTCATCAACTCCATAAAATCTAAATCGGGGTTATCAATTAAAGCAATTGTCGCATCGATAACTTCACTTAAATTGTGTGTTGGAATATTCGTGGCCATACCAACGGCAATACCAGAAGATCCATTAATCAAAAGATTAGGGATACGCGTTGGCAAGACATCGGGTATGTGCTCAGTCCCATCATAGTTAGGAACAAAATCAACCGTATCTTTTTCAAGATCTGCCAGTAATGAGTGCGCATATTTCGACATGCGAATCTCGGTATAACGCATCGCAGCAGGAGAATCGCCATCGACAGAACCAAAGTTACCCTGGCCATCCACAATCATGTAACGCATGCTAAACGGCTGAGCCATACGTACGATTGTATCGTATACCGCACCCTCACCATGCGGGTGATATTTACCAATCACATCACCGACAATACGAGCAGATTTTTTATACGGCTTATTCCAATCGTTATTGAGCACACTCATAGCGAATAATGAACGACGATGAACCGGCTTCAAACCATCACGCACATCAGGCAATGCACGACCAATAATAACGCTCATCGCATAATCGAGGTAGGACTGCTTGAGCTCATCTTCAATCGTTACTTCATTGATTTCTTTCGCTAACTGCGTCATGTAAAAAACCCTTGCTAAACAACCATTCAAAGGGCGTTATTCTAGCACAAATCTGAGCCTCAAACCCAGTGATTTCTGCTCTTTTAAATCAATCTAAAGTCCTTTATCGCCCTCTCCTACCTCTCTATTGAACTACAGAAAAACTGAGGGCTAATTAACCAGTGACGAATCTAGCCAGCACTGCTAAAATTCCGGCTGACTTCACTTTTTTATAGGGCAAACCGATATGCAAACCGTCGACAAAATCATCAATGCGAAATGGGTGCTGCCCATCGCTCCTCAAAATAATATCCTTGAGAACCACAGTGTTATCATCCAGAATGGTCGTATTCTTGATGTCCTACCTACCGAAAAAGCGGGCTCTCAGTATCAAGCCAACGAGACAGTCACTTTGAGCGACCACGCGGTAATGCCTGGATTGGTTAATGCGCACACGCACTCCCCCATGGTGCTATTCCGCGGTCTTGCTGACGATTTGAATCTGATGGACTGGTTAAACAACCACATCTGGCCGGCAGAAGCGAATGTGATCAACGCGCAAAGCAACGCTGATGGTATGCGTCTTGCCGTTGCAGAAATGATACGCGGCGGCACAACCTGCTTTAATGAAATGTATTTCTTCCCAAATGAATCTGCTGCAGTGGTCATTGAAGAAGGCATGCGTGCACTCATTGGCCATACCATCATGAATGTTCCAACAGGTTGGGCGCAAGATGAGAACGAATATATCGAAAAAGCACGCGTGGCGCATAATGAACGCCAGCAGCATGACCTAATCAACTTCACCATATCACCACAAGGCCCTTATACCAATAGCGATCGTAGCTTAACCCTCGCTAAAGAACTCGCCACTGAGTTAAACTTACGTATGAACATTCATTTGCATGAAACTAAAGATGAGCTACAGATTGATTTGGGCAATCACGGCAAACACCCCATTCAACGCTTAGATGGCCTAGGGTTATTAGACAACAAACTCACTGCTATTCACATGGTACATTTAACTGATGATAATATTGCGCTCATCAGCGAACGTGGTGTGCATAGCGTGCATTGCCCTGAATCTAATTTAAAATTGGCGAGTGGTTTTTCACCTGTTATTAAAATGCAAAAAGCAGGCATTAATGTAGCGCTAGGGACTGATGGTGCAGCCAGCAACAATGATTTAGATATGTTCGGAGAAATTCGCAGTGCTGCGTTTATAGCGAAAGTCGTCAACGAAGATCCTACGGCAATGGCTGCTCCACAAGCGCTGGAACTCGCTACCATTAATGGCGCCAAGGCACTAGGCTTGGAAAATGAGATTGGCTCGCTAGAAAAAGGCAAAGCGGCTGATATCATTGCTATTGATCTCAGCTCTTATCTCACCCAACCGGTTTACAACCCTATTTCACAAATTGTTTATGCGGCTAATCGCCTGCAAGTCAGTGATGTATGGGTGGCTGGCAAACAATTATTGAAAACTGGCGACTTCACGCAACTCGATATCGAACGGACGTTGGCTAATGCAAAACCCTGGGCAAAACAAGCAGCACAATTTAAATCTAAGGCGTGTGAAGTGGCGTTAGTATAAATTTCAGGATATGTTTTTTATGTGGGTGCTCAAATACTGTAAGCATGCTATCTCGGAATGTAAACTTTCCTCACAAACCTGTGAGTGTTAGAGAATCTTGATATCCGGGTTCCACAGTTTTTGAAAAGGAAGTTGTAATGTCCCTACCCAAAACCGCTACAATCGTTGAAGTAGGCGCTCGTGATGGGCTGCAAAACGAATCAATCAACATACCTACAGAGACTAAGGTCGAATTTATTAATCGGTTATCCGATAGTGGCTTAAAGGTGATTGAATCAACCAGCTTTGTGTCTGCAAAATGGGTGCCACAAATGGCAGACCACTCTGACGTATTAACCAGCATCAATAAGAAATTCGGTATTCGTTACCCAGCTCTCGTGCCAAACGTGACTGGTTTAGATAATGCCATTCAATGTGGCGCAACCGATATCGCTGTTTTTACTGCTGCTTCAGAAACCTTTTCTCAAAAAAACACCAGTTGCAGTATCGATGAAAGTTTAGAACGAATTCATGAGATCATCCAAAAAGCACAACAGCATAATATTGCTGTGCGCGGTTATGTATCTTGTGTACTAGGCTGCCCTTATGAAGGTGAGATAAAACCCGAAAAAGTAGCTGAGGTTGCTAAACGTTTATATGAGCTCGATTGTTTTGAAATATCTCTCGGCGACACCATCGGCGTTGGCACACCCAATAAAGCAAAAGCGCTTATTGAAACCGCCGCAAAAGATATTCCACTGAAACAATTAGCCGTACATTTTCATGATACCTATGGGCAAGCACTTGCGAATATCTATGCAGCGCTGGAACTGGGCATTAATACAATCGATGCTTCCGTCACTGGCCTAGGCGGCTGCCCCTACGCACCTGGCGCTGGCGGCAATGTTGCAACGGAAGATGTGTTGTATCTATTAAATGGTTTAGGCATTGAAACGGGTGTTGATATGCAAAAGTTGATCCAAGCGGGAAATGTGATTTTAGATTACCTTCAGCGCCCTACCCGATCTAAGGCCGGGTTTGTAGCTTAAAGCTTATTAATAACACTCATGGGAAGAAAAAGAGTCTGCTCTAATTCCTGCAACTCAATAAAATTATTAGGACAACGAGCACACTGGCATCCAGCCTATCTAGGTTGAAGCTGGCTGGAGGGAACTAAGAACAACAACTTTTCGGCTTTATCTAACCACATTTTTTTCACATTCAAATACCCCTGACCCAAATTAATTGGCGTAATTACCGTTCTACCAATGACCACTCGACCCGACTTATCAAAAAAAAGCGAACTCGTGTGCAACCCCCAAGGACTATGTAAAATGCACTAGCCAAATGCGCAATCGCACGTGATGTTGGGTGCAGCGGCCAAGGGCGGCTTATGTTTTTTAATATCCGCGCCTTCTCCAGTCTGGCATATCCCTCACTATTTTGACCTGCCACATAAATCCTATAATCATTTTTTCCCTCACTAATGAGAGGATAAATCTCACCCATACGCGTTAGAAAATAGGTAACCGTCCGGGCATACCAGCTAGCCTATATGTAAATTCACTGAAATTCTAAATTGAGCGGTTCAGATGGTTGCCAGTTCCATGGCAATAATTCATCAATTTTTGAGTTTAGCTGTGATGGGAGACGTTTTAAGATATCC